>CATJIY010000056.1 GCA_949740695.1 uncultured Eubacteriales bacterium | reverse complement strand
GAGGGGGCCTTTTCTTTTTATCGGCAATTTTTAAAATTTGGGGCTAATATAAGAAAAACTGCCCACCCTTTTCAGGGTGGGCAGCTGCTTGGTTCAGGCAAGGATATTTTTCAATACAATGCTCTTGGTGTGGGTCATCTCGTTGAAAGTAGACATCACGCCCTCGGTTCCAATCCCGGAGTGCTTGTAACCGCCAAAAGGCATCTCAAAACTACGGAAGAAGCTCGCCCCGTTGATCACGGCACCGCCACACTCGAGGGCGTTGGCCACCCGCGCCGCGGTCCGCATGTTCTCTGAGAATACGCAGCCGCACAGACCGAATTTGGAAGCGTTCGCAATGGTGATAGCCTCCTCTTCCGTCTCAAAGGCAATGATGGGAACAACGGGCCCAAAAATCTCCATGTCCTTCGCCACATCTGCGGTCTTGGGCACGTCGCCAATGACGGTAGGGTCGTAGAAAGCACCGTTCCGTTTGCCTCCAAGCAGAATTTTGCCGCCCTGTTCCACAGTCAGATTTACCTGTTTCTCAACCTTGACAGCGGCCGCCTCACTAATCAGGCAGCCCATCTCAGCCTCGTCTGTCGCAGGATCGGCCCTGTTGATTTTGCTGATCTTCTCAATGGCTTTCTTGGTAAACTCCTCCACGCGGGACTTATGAACCAGGAAGCGCTTCGAGGCGCAGCAGACCTGCCCGGTGTTGTACATACGGCCCCAAATCAGCTCGTCAGTGGCCAGATCGACGTCTGCGTCTTCCATCACAATAAAGGCGTCGTTGCCGCCCAATTCCAAAGCGACATGAGTGAGGTTCTTGGCGCAGTGGCCCGCCGTCTCAATGCCCACTTCGGTGGAGCCGGTCAAGGTTACCAGATGCACGTCAGGGTTAGTGGTCAGCGCCGTACCCACCGTGCCGCCCCGGCCGGTGACAATCTCGATGGCACCCGGGGTTACTCCCGCCTCGTGCATCAGGTGGGAGAGCTTGCACAGGGTAAGCGGATTGTCAGTGGAGGGCTTCACGATACAGGCGTTGCCTGTAAGCAGGGCAGGAGCCACCTTCTGGTCGAAGAGGTCGCAGGGGAAATTAAAGGGGATCACCGCCGCCACAACGCCAAGAGGTTCCTTTTTAACGATCAGGACAGTATTGTCCTGTCCGGCTTCCATACCTTCTGGGATCGTCTGGCCATAGAAGTGCTTGGCCCGCTCGGAGAAAGCCTTAAAGGCGATGGGAATATTCCCAATCTCCGCCCGCGCCTCGCTGATGCACTTGCCGGTTTCATTAGACAGGGTCCGCGCCAGGTCTTCCTTGTCCCGCTCCACCAGGTCGATGAACTTATACATGATCTCAACCCGCTGGTAGACCGGAATCTTAGCCCATTCTTTCTGGGCCTCCTTTGCGCACGCAACCGCTTTTGCCACATCCTCCGCAGTTGCGGTGGGTACGGTATCAACGACTGTGCCGGTAGCGGGATTGATGACGTCAATGCTCGCGCCGTCCGCTGCGTCAACCGCTTTGCCGCCAATTAACATTTTCATGCGGGAACTCCTCCTTTATTCATAAAAACCGGTAAAGCTGAGCATCAACCCGCCGCAGGTGTTCTCGCCATCCCGCTCAAAGCCATACTCGCCAAAGGTGAACTCGCAGATGAACGGTACTTCGCCTGCTGCCGCTTTCAACTGCTCCGCCACTTCGCCGATCCGGTCTCCAATTCCAGCACGCCGCCCACCGCAGTGGACCAGGTGGAACGCCACAGGCTTACCCGGAATCTTGGCGATCAGCCCTTTTAGGGTGTCCCCAGTGGAACTGATCAACTCGTCAACAGTTGCCTCCATGCGGATTACTACGGTTTTCTCAGAGAGGACGTTCCCGATATTCATGGAGCCGTCCTCATTGCCGCCCATTGGGTGGCGAATCGCAATCAGCTTGCCCAGGCGGTCCTTGACGCCCAGGGGAGAGGTAATGGTCGTGGCGAGCAGGTTGCCGCCGCTGACAGCCTCCTTGTCCAGCCCGCGCCACTGCGCGTATTTCTCAGTAGCAGGCACGCCGTCGATCTCCATCAACTGGCGCTCGCCGCCGATCTTGGTGATGACGCCAAAGTCGTTCGTCTCACGATAGGCGCCGGTAAACAGATTGGCCATCTTGGGACCGCCCCAGAAAAACACGGCGACACAGCCATCCGCAAAGTTCTTTCCGTCGGCGTAGAGCAGCCACTTTCCCTCAATGGAGTTGTCGGCAGCGCTGCCGCCAAAGAAAGGCTTCCTGCCGATCACATTTGTGATACCCTCCAGATACTTTTCTTCCTCGGCGGGGGAGGCAGCCATGTAGAAGTAGTCCGGAGCATCGGTTTTACCAGCCGCCTGGAGCGCTTCCTGAGCAATGACCTCGCCTTTCTTGATGGAGTCCCCATCCTTGGCTGCTGCGCCGACGCCTACGACCAAGCCAGGGTCGGAGAAAGCCAAGATACCCACAAATGGCTTGTCCCCGCCAATATAGCCACCCTGAGTGATGACGCCGGTGAAGCTAGTATTTCCGAAGACCGGTACTCCGGGTAATTCCTCCCCGATAGCGGCGATAACCTCCGGAACCTTGTAGTCGCAGCTCATATAGACAAAAGCTGCTTTCAGATCAGCGGCCTTTACCTGCGCCGCGGCCTCTTTTCCTGCCGCCTTCGGGTCCTGGTTTGTGCTTGTACCTATGTAGGGTTTGAACATTGCTACACGCTCCTTCCGCCAAATGGCATATAATTCAGGGTTTGATCCCATGTAGTCTATTATGCCACAAATAGAGAGGGCATGCAATACTTTTCTTGGGCAGGTTGTAAAAAATTTAGAACAATCTGTTTAAGCACCTACGGCTCTTGGGTGCCGTATTCTTGCAAGGGATTCCGCGTCCAAAGCGAGATGCTACTGTCGATAAAAACACAGATGGACAGAACAAAGGCCTGGAAAACTCATCCCAGGTCTCTGCATAATCATTTTCTGAAAAAACACCTTCTCATGGAAACTATTCTATTGCCATGGCCTCCAATACCTTATCTATGATGTCTTTTACCACCCGGAATTTGCTGGATGGCAGTCGGGAAAGCTTGGAAAATAACAATTGAAGTTCAGAAGCGCGGCCTTGACGTTCTACCTCATCAGGAGGGCCAAACAACAGCATATCGGCAGGAACAGACAAAACTATGCTTATGCGCCGCAATGTAGATAGAGAAAGACCAACCGCGCCGCACTCGATCGCAGAAACATGCTTAACTCCCAGGCCGACCAATTCAGCAAAGGTCTCCTGTGTCATACCTGCCTCTTCCCGGCGTTGTTTGACATATCGTCCGATTTCAATATT
>CATJIY010000055.1 GCA_949740695.1 uncultured Eubacteriales bacterium | reverse complement strand
GCTGGCGCCGGTCAAAGTTTTTACCGAGACGCCTGTCCGGCCCCGTTCTACTTCGGCCATATAAGAGACGCTTACATCCAAAAGCTCTGCGAACCACTCTCGGGTGTAGCCCTGTTCTTCTCTGGCCTTTCGAATTCGCATATGCATATGCGATCACTTCTGCTATCAGTATGCGTGATACCAGAAGTGGTTTACATCAATTTATCTTATATTACTTGAAGTTTTGTGATATGCTTGTGATGAAAAAGGCCATGTGAAAAAGATAGAAGGACAGGGGATGGAGGTGAAATGGGGGAATTGTCTAAAAAATTGCACTGTAGAAGCTGCGCGAGGAGCTCTAAATTGCTTATTTGAAAAGAAGAATGTGTCGTTTTGAGGTAACTGCAAGTCTATAAGCAAGAAACACGGCAAGTTGCACAAATCCTGATTTTTTACACGTTCATAAATCGTTAAAATATCTCTTGCCGTCAGTTGCGATCCGTGATATAAAAAAGTACAGCATTATGCTTAAAAACAAACTGAAAAGGAGAAAGTGTTATGAGAAAATCTTTCAAAACCCTGGCCGCGCTGGTCGTATGCGCGGTAATGTGCCTGTCTTTGGCCGCTTGCGGCGGAAATGACGGCCCCACTTTGGAGAGCTATATCGAGAGCATTCAGTCTCAGCTGGACGCTCAGATTAAGCAGTACGAAGAACAAGGTATGAAGATGGAAGTCAAAGCCGAAGGCAACAAATTGGTTTACATCTATCAGTACACCACTGATCTGGGCGCGGATAACGCCACGCTGAAGACTGCTTTGGACGGGGAGCTGGAAAAAGTATCCGCTACCTTTTCTGGCGTGTTGAGCGCGCTTAAAACCGAAGTTCCCAGCGCTGAGGCTGTGGTTGTCCGTTATCTGGATGTGAATGGCGCTGAGATTACTTCTCAGGAGTGGAAATAAGCTTTTTGAAAAAACGGTTTTTTAAACCCATGAAAAGCGGCGGTAATCTTACCGTCGCTTTTTTGTTATCGAGAAATTTGATGAAAACCGGCCTTTCCGGAAATATCCGATTTTTTTAGATTTTACTTGCTATCTGACGGGTTGTCTGGTATAGTCAACCCAGCTGAAAAGGCGTAAATCCTGTTTTTTTACGGAGATGCGAACCTGCTGGCAAAGAAGATATAAGAGGCGAAAAAATGGACGAGCTGTTTCAAGTGTTGGAGCTGTTGGGTACGGCGGCTTTTGCAGTGTCGGGTGCAATGGTTGCCATCGACCGCCGGGCGGATTTGTTTGGCGTGATTTTTTTGGGAATGACTACGGCGATTGGCGGGGGAATTTTGCGTGACTGTCTATTAGGGCGGTTTCCAGCGGCCATCTTTTATCATTGGGAAACCTTGGCCATGGCGTTTATCTGTTCTTTGGCCGTGTTTTTGTGCGCTTGGGCGGCGGGAGAGCGTTATTGGCGCAGGGCTGGATTGGTTGATCAGATTAACAATTTGATTGACGCGCTGGGTCTGGGCGCTTTTTCGGTTACTGGTGTGCGCATAGGATTGGAGGCCGGCTGCGGCGGTCGGTGGTTCTTTTTGATTTTTCTAGGCATGACGACTGCTGTTGGCGGGGGACTTTTGCGAGATGTAATGACCATTTCTATGCCTTTTGTTCTTACCAAGCGGATCTATGCTTTGGCGAGTATTGCTGGGGCGGCGCTGTATCTGCTGCTGGAAAGCCTGGGAGTCAGCCGTGGGGCGGGCGGTTTTGGAGCGGTGGCGGCAGTTTTTGTGCTGCGGCTGCTTGCTACTCATTTTCATTGGAATCTGCCTCGTATTCCAGAAAATAGTTCTGCTACTGATTCAAGGGTTTGACATCCGGCCGCTCCTCTCGTATAATATAGACAACTGAAAGAATGTGAATCAAACGATTGGCGGGGAGGGGAAGCTGCGCTATGATGGAGCAGATCGACGTTACCGAAGCCCGGGAGGCATTGCTGACCATTCGCCGCCGGGTAGAACAATATTCCTGGCTGATGAGGACGCTGGAAAGCCGGGATATCTCTGAGGACCGGCATTTTCGCCGGGCTTATCTGAATCAGTTTAAGCTGCGGGACAAGGACCGGGAATTTTGCCGGTTTTACTTTTGCTATCTGGAAGAGAACAAAGGCGGGAGCGGTTGTTTTGAAGGGGAGCTGTTTGCGCTTTATCATCGCTTTGGCATGCTGGACCCAGTGGCCGCCAGCAAGCTAGCCGCCACCATCGATCCCAATTTGCCTGTGTGGGACCCGCAGATTTTGGGCAGTATGGGCGTCCGGCCCTTTACTCTGGAAAAATCGGGACGGCGGGCTGAAAAGATTCTGGAGGTTTATGATCGGTTATGTTTGTGGTACGACCGCTATCTTTCCAGCCGGGATGGACGAATGGCAGTGCAGGTCTTTGAGGAAATCTATCCAAATACCGGCTTTTCTAATTTAAAAAAGGCAGACTTTACGATTTGGAGTATCCTCTGGTCATAGGGGAAGCGACGTGAATAAAGCATCCTTAGGGATGTGTATGGATCTTAATTTTCAGCAGAAACGGTTCCATTCCACAGGCAATAAAAAACATCCCTGCCGCTTTTGAAACAAACGGCAGGGATGTTTTTTACAATAGGGGGGCCAGTACCTTCATCAATAAGCCCAACATTCGGTAGTAAAAACCGGGGTGAGCGGCTTGTTCGGGAGCCACCTGCTGACATTTTTTTAGGGTGGCTTGAAAATCAGCTTCAATATCAGCTACACAGGGTGCGCCACAAAGATAGGTTCCGCACTCAAAGTGGTGCCGCAGGCTGCGGTAGTCCAGGTTGATCGTGCCCACTGTGGCGCGGATGCCGTCGCTAACAAAGGATTTTGCGTGGATAAAACCAGGGATATATTCATAAATTTTCACACCGCAAGCCATCAGTGCAGGATAGTGACTCTTTGCCAGAGCAAAGGCGATTTTTTTATCAGGAATATGGGGCAGGATCAGTGTGACCTCTACTCCGCGCTGGGCGGCGAATTTTAAGGCGTTTTCCATCTCATGACCTAAAATTAAATAAGGAGTCATAATATGAACATAGGACTGAGCGGCGCTAAGAATATGGGTATATACCCATTCGCCTACCGGCTGGTCGTCCAACGGGCAATCTCCATAGGGAATCACGTAACCCTGCCCTGTTTGGGGCGGAGGCGTTGGAATAGCGAGGTGGGTGAGATAAGGGGCAAAAGATAACTCCCAGTCCTCAACTTGCCACATTTGCAGGAACATCAGGGTAAAAGAACCCACCGCTGCGCCTTCCAACCGTAAAGCGGTGTCTTTCCAGTGGCCAAAAGGGTGGGTGCGGTTAATATATTCATCGGCTAGATTCAGTCCGCCAGTATAGCCCGCTTTGCCGTCAATGACGGCGATCTTTCGGTGATCCCGATAATTATAGTGGGTGGACACAAAAGGCTTGATGCGGGAAAAAATCCGGCATTGGATGCCCAAAGACTGAAGATGCTCAGGAAAGCTGCGGGGTAGCTTAAAAAATTCACAAGTCCCGTCATACAGCACGCGGACTTCCACCCCTTCCCGGGTTTTTTCCGCCAGGATTTTTTCTACAGCGCTCCACATCTCGCCTTGCTCAATGATAAAATACTCCAAAAAAATAAATCTTTTGGCGTTCCGCAGATCGGTTAAAAAAGCTGGGAAAAAATCCTCTCCAGAAGAAAAATATTGAGCGGGACAACCTTGATAGACCGGAGCCTGAGCCGCTGTTCTGAGATAATGGGCCAGACCGGCCTCCTCCGGACAGTCTTGGGAGAAAACAGAAAAATCCTCGTTCTCAGGCAGCGCGGAAGCGGACAGCTGGCGAATTTGTCGCATCCGATCCCGTAGCGCCCGGTGGCCCAAATCGGTATGGACATAAAGATAGAGCAGCACACCTGCCGCTGGCAACAGCATCACCAACACCAACCAGGTAATCTTCGCGTCTGGGTCGGTATCCACATTCAGCAGATAGACCACCATGACGGCGGATAACATGGTAAAAACACTGTAAAATTGGGGGAAATAGGCCTGAAAGCGGTTGTAAAGCGCAAATAGTCCTCCCACTTGGAGCAAAAGCAGCAACACAACCAGGCCCATCCGGCTGAACACCAGACGGAGCAGACCATGTTTGCCTTTTTTCAGCAGAGGACTTTTTTCTGTGGGGGTAGGACGGGTCCCAGGCATGGGATTCTCCTTTCGTAGCGGTTGGTTAAAAAATGGGCGGCTGATCAGCCAAATTGACCAGAGGAACATCCCGCATTACCGCCTGGCGAACGGTATAGGCAGTGCCGCCGGTGGAGCGGGTGAGATAGCATAGGCAAAACTGGGCAGCCTCGGCCAACACCCGGTCCCGGGTTAACATACAGCCCTGGTAATAATGTTGGGCGGTATAGCGCACCAGGTCGGCTTGGAGCAGCAGATCCTGGTAACGCTTTTGATCGGCGGGCGAGTAACGGCGCTCCTGCCGGGGACAGGGAAGCACCAGGACCAGCCTT
>CATJIY010000054.1 GCA_949740695.1 uncultured Eubacteriales bacterium | reverse complement strand
CTACACAAATTTTTGCAGAAAAGCAGAAAGTTTTCCGACAATTCTGCGAAAGTTCTTCTGCCAGAAACAAACTTACCTGTGTTCCCAATAAAACCAAGCCAACAAAAGATCAGCGACTTTACCATAGCTAGCCACGCCGTCAGGCTGACCAGTGGCTTTAATCAGCGCATCGTTTACCGCGCTGCCCGCGTTATTCAGCGGTCCTTCAAACCGGCGAAGGTTTTCATTCAACACCCATAAATCATGACGGGCCAGATCGCACAGCGCCGCCGTCCGCTGGCTGGAAGCGGCAGGATCCATGGCGTATAATCCATTGTTGGCGTAAACATAAGCGCACAGCCATCCAGAATATTGCAGCCGCAGATCAGCGCTGCCGCTACAGGCCAAAAAAGCAGAAAAATTGCACTCGGCTTCCGGCCCGATCCCCAGGCCATGGGCCAACTCATGCGCAATATCAAAAGGAATATGGGTTTGCACCACATCTGAGCTAACAACCGATTCCCCTGTAAATGGAAAATAATAGCCAGCCAGGTCTGCCAAGGACATGATGCGGCCTCCCACCAAGCTGCGCTTTACCAGCCCTGGCCGCATCCGGTCATAGACCGGATACCGCTCCGCTAGCTGGGCGTATTCCTGATCCGCCAGCTTTGCCAGTTCCCGAAAGGAGCCGAAGTCACAATCCTCCCCCTGTCGGGGAACCTGCCCAGCCAACAGGTTTACCTGGGCAACCGCATAATCCACAAAAGCTTCCAGCTGGTCTTGGGAATATGGCGCTACCTCCAGATTTAATTTTTCCGTCAGCGGAGGCGCCGTATGATGAACGCCATAAAAAAAGACAAACCACAAAATTGCGGCACACAGGCAAAAAATCAGCTTGCATAGTCCACGCCCAGCCTTCCGCCACTGGCGGCGGCATAAAGTCGCCGCCAGCCAGAACAAAGGCCCTAACACTCCAGCACCCACCACCCATTCTGACAAAGGAACAGGCAGCAAGCCAAAAACCCTGGAAAGTCCAGTTCCCATCCAATGGGAAACCCTTCGAACACCAACACTCACCAATGGATATGCCCCGCAAAGCCGCCACAACAGCCAGGATAGCGCCAGCAGCCCTCCGCCAAGGCAAAGCCAGCCCCACCAGACCAACCTCCCCTTCTCCTTCCGGCGCAAAGACCGTCCCTGCAAAACGGCCGGGCGACTCACGGCCAAACCTCCAGCGCCATAGCCCGCTGCTGTTTAGACAAATGACATACTGGCAAATGATAGACGGCAGAGAGCTGCCGGGCAACTTCCATTAACCGCCCCAAATTTCCTTCCACTAGCTCTAACTCTAGCTCGCAAAAGGGTTGGCGAACCGAACCTCTTACGAAAAAACCCTGATCCCAACAGAATGATATCAGCGTGTCCTCCGCCCGGCAGAGCCGGGTCCTCCGTATAAATTCCGCCCCGCACACCGGAATCAGTTCTCCTTTAAGAATCGCCGCCGAATCTGGAGGCATCTCCGGATAAGCCGCGAGCTCCCCTGCCCCGGTCTGGATATCCGTCGCAGGACACTCCAGCTCCAACCGGGAAAAGTCTTGTGCTCGCCCCTTAAAGGTACAAACCCCTCTCCCATTTTCCCACCGCAAGCGCACCATCTGCTGGTTAGCGGCTAAAGCGTTCGAAGGACTATCATAATAGCAGGTGCGCATTTCTAGGATCTGCTCCTCTCCCGCAGAAAGCAACATCGTCTGGTCGTCATAAGCGCGCTGTGCCTGTTCAGGTAGCGCCGGACCAAGCTTGATCTCGGTTTCCAACACCGGTTCCTCCTTTTTCCATCGTAATGTCAGAATAGATTTATCATATCATAGGACAGAAGCGATGACAACCATTGGAATCTGTTTGGCGCAATTTTCAAAAATTTTAAGACTTTTTGACGAGAAAGTTCTGCTTTTTCCTTTGCAATCCGAGCCGCCCATGGTATAATAAAACAAAATCAGCATGCGGCAAGGGGCAACTGTCGTTCACTGGTTCAAAAAAGCTGCGCTTACGGCCCAATCGTGAATGGATTTCAGGTTCTTTGAAGTTTGCGCGGCCAGAACCTCGAAAAATTTCAAACGGTACATTCACTAGAAATTGAAAACCAACAGAGCGCCTCAAGAGCTTGCTGACTTTTGGGAAAAGGAGGAGTAACCGATGCTGAATCGCGTAATCGTAACGATTGACGGATTTGATTATACAGTGATTTCCGAGGACCCTGCGGAGTATATCCGCAAAAATGCCGAACTGGTGGATCGTTCCATCCAAGAGGTTAAAGATGCCGCGCCGTTGTCCTCCCTCACCGCCACCGTATTGGCCGCCATGAATCTTTCCGACCGCTATTTTCGGGCGCTGGAAGCTTCTGACGGGCTGCGGTTACAAATAAAAGATTATGCGGAAGAATGCGGCCGGCTGCGGACCGAGTTGAACCGGTTAAAAAAAGAATCCGCGAAAAAGGATTAACCAACAGGAGAAACAACCACTATGCCCATGGAATTGATGAGTCCCGCCGGCTCACTGGAAGGCGTTGTCGCCGCTGTGCGCGGCGGCGCCGACGCCGTATATTTTGGCGCTGGGGATTTCAATGCCCGGCGCAACGCAAAAAACTTAGAAGACAACCAGCTGGCTGAAGCTTTTCGCTATTGCCGTCTGCGGGGAGTTAAAACCTATGTGACGGTAAACACCCTGGTTACCGACCGGGAACTGCTCCGCGCCAAGGAGCTGATCGGAAAACTCTCTGAGTTGGGGGCCGACGCGGTGATCGTTCAGGATCTAGGTATGGCCCGTATGATCCGGACGCTGGCCCCAGACTTGCCCCTACATGCCTCTACTCAAATGACTTTACACAATCTAGGCGGCGTCTTAGCCGCCGAAAAATTGGGTTTTTCTCGGGTGGTACTTTCCCGGGAGCTGCCCTTAAAGGAGATTGCATTTATTTGCAAACGCAGTCCGCTGGAGATCGAAATCTTTGTCCATGGCGCGCTGTGTATGTGCTACTCCGGCCAGTGTTATCTTTCCTCGGCTATCGGAGGCCGCAGCGGAAACCGCGGACTTTGCGCTCAGCCCTGCCGGATGGCTTACAGCTACTTTGGCGGCAGTCTGGTCTATCCCTTAAGCGTGAAAGATCTGAGCCTTGCCCGTCATTTGGAGGAATTGGAACAGGCTGGCGTACACACACTAAAGATCGAGGGCCGAATGAAGCGCCCTGAATATACCGCTCTAGTCACCAGCATTTATAAAAAAGCCCTCACGGAAAAGCGTCCCCCTTCCCGTGACGAACTGGACCAGCTTCAAACGGTTTTTTCCCGAGAGGGATTTACCGACGGATATTTCACCGGCAAGCTGGGAAGCCATATGTTTGGAACCCGGCAGGAGGAAGGGGGCAAGGCAGCCCGGGCGCTATATAAACGAGCCCGAGATCTCTATCAGGCGCAACCCGAGCCGCCCTGTGTGCCGGTACGCATGACCTTTACCGCCAAATCGGGAGAAGAGATGCGCCTGACCGTTTCCGACCAAGAAGGCAACCGGTATGAGACTGCGGGCCAGCCCGCCGAACCAGCCCGCAGCCGGGCTACCAAAAAAGAAGAGGTCTCCTCCGCCTTAACCAAAACCGGGGGAACAGTCTTTTCCCCCGACCAGATAGAGATTCTGCTGGAACCTGGACTCCGGGCCTCTGCTTCGACCATTAACGCCATGCGCCGCCAATGTTTGGAGGGACTAGCTCTCCAGCGACGGATGCCCCCCCAGCGCCGAACCGGCGACTGGCAGCCTGGAGTCAAACGCCTGCCTTACGGCGAAAAGCCGGGATGGATTTTCTCCTTTTTGCGGGCCGACCAGTTGACGGCCGCTATTTTGCGAGCCAGACCGGAAGCGATTTACCTTCCTCTGGAAGAAATGACCGCCAATCTCCCTATGCTACAAGCCCTGGCGGAAAAAGGGCTGACCTTTGCCGCTGTGCTGGACCGGGTAATCTTTGACAGTCAATGGCCCCAGGTTTTGGAACGGCTGCGGCAACTGCGAGAGGCTGGCTTTTCCCATCTAGTGTGTACCAATCTAGGCCAGTTGCCTCTGGTGGGGCGGCTAGATTTCACCCTCCATGGAGATTTCAGCCTAAATGCCATGAATTCTCAATCGGTAAAAGAGCTGAGGGAGCAGGGCCTCTCCTCCTGCACCCTTTCTTTTGAGATGAATCTGGCCCAGATTCGGGATATGAGCTTGGGCGTGGACTGCCAGATCCTAGCTTATGGACGGCTACCCTTGATGATTACGGAAAATTGTATTACCAAACGCCATGGCGATGGCTGCGCTCGGGACGGCAAAGCCTGCGGCGGTACCGGAAACGCCATCATCGATAAAACAGGCCGCAGTTTTCCCATTCTTCAGGAAAATCACTGCCGCTCTACCTTATATAATGCAGAAAAGCTCTGGCTTGCAGACAAACTTTCTGATCTGCAAGGTTTGGGCTTGCGGTGGCTGCGGCTGTGCTTTACTACCGAAAATACCCGGGAAATTGAACGGGTCATTCAAGCTTATCAGCAAGGAACAGGAACACCGCCTGAACGCACTACCCGAGGACTTTATTATCGAGGAGTACAATAATGGAATTGCGAATTTCCCTAATCCAGCGAGAGGGCCAAATCCCTGCCCTGCCACAATATCAGACTGAAAATTCAGCTGCTCGAGATATCGCCGCTTTTCTCCCCCAGGGAGCGGTAACGTTGCTTCCCGGCCAGCGGGCGAGAATCCCCACCGGATTAAAAATAGCTGTACCGGCAGGATACGGCGGTTTTTTACTGGCCCGCAGCGGGCTTTCCTCCCGAGATGGAATCGCTTTAGCCAATGGAGTGGGATTGATTGACCCTGACTATCGTGGAGAGGTTCAAGTGTCTCTGGTGAACCTTTCCAACCAATCCTATACGATAAAAAACGGCGACCGGATTGCCCAATTGGTGCTGCTGCCTGCCCCTCAATTTGATCTGACAGTACAGGCAGAATTGGAGGAAACCGCCCGAGGCGAAGGCGGCTTTGGCAGTACAAAAAAATAATAGATTCGCGCTGCCGTTCCAAACGCTTCATGGCTTCAGGCCGGACGCATCTGAAATTCTTTAAAGGCGCCAGCTTCTCGTAATCTGAGAAAAGCGTTGGGACCGCCTGCCCCCGGCCTGAACAAACTCACTTGGAAAGTTGGTCTCCCTCTATGTTGATCCTCGCGTCACAATCCCCCCGGCGGCGAGAGCTGCTGGGATTGATTACCCCCTGGTTTCGCGTTGCGCCTACTGGCTGTGACGAGACCCTTTTCTGCGCTAATCCAGAAGAACGCGCCCGCCAATTAGCCATGCGCAAAGCTCAGG
>CATJIY010000053.1 GCA_949740695.1 uncultured Eubacteriales bacterium | reverse complement strand
GAACAATTTTCCCGCCGGTATCCTTCGGCGGCTCCTTGTTTACGGGACGCACAGGTGAAGCTGGAAGAAAACCGGGTGATTTTACAGGTATGCCAGCCTTGGCATGCCACCCGTTTGCACCAGCTGAAAAAGGATTTGGAGCGGGCGGCTGGTCAACTGATGGGGCGGCCATTGTTGTTAGAGATTTCTGCGCCGGAAGGGGAAGATCCGGATCAAGCCAGAGCTAAACGGGTGGCTCAGTTTGTCCGTCAGATGCCTGTCTCTTCGCCGGCAGTTTCCCGGCCAATTTCAGGGCCGGGCGCAGGCGAGCGGTCTCCCCGGCGAGGCCAGCGGAGAGACCCTAATGCCCCAGTGTTTCGCCCAAAAGAAGGGGCGGAAGTGATTTATGGATTGCCTGCCGCCCGAGAACTAGTAAAGCTGAAAGACGTCAATTTGGATTCTGGCAAGATTACTGTAGAGGGCGAAATCTTTTTGGTAGAATTTAAGCGGCTGAACGGCCGGGATAAAACGGTGGTAATTTTTGAATTCAGCGACGGCACCGGTTCTATCCGAGCATCCAAGGTATTGTCCAATGAAGAGGCCGATGTGTTGGAAGGGGATATCACAAAGGGCGCTTATGTGATCGTTCAGGGGTTGGTGCATTATTCGCAATATGACCGGGATTTGGTGCTCAATTTTAGCGCGATTCTCAGAGGTAAGAAGCAGGTCCGGCAGGATAAAGCGGAGCGTAAGCGGGTGGAGCTGCATCTACACACCAATATGTCCAGTATGGATGGATTGTGCGATCCTGGCGCGGCGCTCAAGTTGGCAGCGTCTATGGGCCATCGGGCTATGGCGGTTACCGATCATGGCGTGGTCCAGGCGTTTCCCGAGGTGATGAAGGCACAGGCCAAGCTGAAAAGCAGCGGCAAAGAGATTCAGGTGATTTATGGGATCGAAGCTTATTGTATTGACGATTTGGAGCAGGGCCGGGCAGTAAAAGGGGAAACGGAAGCCGGACTGGAGGATGAGATCGTTGTTTTTGATACAGAAACCACCGGGCTTAGCGCCGCCAACTGCGAGATTATTGAGATTGCAGCCTGTCTAGTGGCAGGGGGGGAGGTTCGAGACCGGTTTCATTGTTATATAAAGCCCCGGCAGCCTATCCCGGATCGGATCACTCAGCTTACGGGTATCCAAAATAGCACAGTGGCAAACGCCAACGCCATTGAAGAAGAGTTGCCCCGGTTTTTGGCTTTTTGCGGGAACCGGCCGCTTTGCGCCCACAACGCCGGGTTTGATATGGCGTTTCTTCAGTCGGCTTGCGAAAAACAGGGGTTGGATTGCCCGCGATGCGCGATTGATACAGTGGAGTTGGCCCGGGCTTTGATGCCCCAACTATCCAAGCATAAACTGAATATCGTAGCCGATGCGCTGGGTTTGCGGTTTCATCACCATCGAGCCAGCGACGACGCCGACGTGCTGGCGCAGATTTTTTTGCGGTTTATTTCCATGCTGCAACAGAAATGCGGTATTCAAAAAGTCAGCCAGATCAATCGGGCCATTGCCGGTTTGCGGTCTGGCCCGGATAAAAAACAAAAAAGCTATCATCTGGTGATTCTGGTAAAAAATCGTCCCGGATTGATCGCGCTTTACCGGCTGATTTCAGACGCTCATTTGAAATATTTCAACCGGCGGCCCTTGATTCCCATGTCAGAGCTGGCGGCCAGCCGGGAAAATCTTATTTTAGGCTCGGCCTGTGTGGCTGGGGAGTTGTTTGCCGCTATTGTGGATGGAAAACCCTGGGGCGAATTAATGAAACTGGCCTCTTTCTATGATTACCTGGAAATTCAACCTCTGGCCAACAACCGGTTTTTGCTGGATAAAGATATGGCTAAAAGCGAGGAGCAGTTGCGGGACTTTAATCGGACGGTGCTCAAGCTGGGGGATGCGCTGAAAAAGCCGGTGTGCGCCACTGGCGACGTTCATTTTTTGGAGCCGGAAGACGGCGTCTATCGGGAGATTTTACAGGCGGGCATGGGCTTTAAGGATGCGGAGGACCCAGCGCCGCTGTATTTCAAAACCACTGGCGAAATGCTGGAGGAGTTTTCTTACTTGGGGTCCCAGCGAGCGTTTGAAGTAGTGGTGGAAAACCCCAATAAAATTGCCAGTTTATGTGAGGAGATTGAGCCGGTGCTTTCCGGCAGCTATCCGCCTTCCATTGAAAACAGCGCCCAAGACTTAGAGAAAATGTGCCGGGCCAGGGCGGAGGAACTGTATGCCGAGGATGGTGTTTTGCCCGGTATCGTCCAGGAGCGGGTGGATGCCGAGCTGATTCCTATTATAAAAAACGGCTTTGACGTGATGTACATGATCGCCCAAAAGTTGGTAGCGAAGTCCAACGAATTGGGTTATCTGGTGGGATCAAGAGGATCGGTGGGGTCTTCTTTTGTGGCCTTTCTCAGTGGCATTACCGAGGTGAACGCTCTCCAGCCTCATTATCGCTGCCCAAAGTGCCGCCATTCCATTTGGGATGTGGACCCGGCCTTTCAAACCGGGGTGGATATGCCGGACAAAGATTGCCCTAAGTGCGGAACGAAGATGGTAAAGGATGGATTTAATATTCCTTTTGCCACCTTCTTGGGCTTTAACGCCGATAAAACCCCTGATATTGACTTGAACTTCTCTGGCGAATGTCAGGGCCAGATTCACCGGTATACGGTGGAGTTGTTTGGCAGCGACAAGGTGTTTAAGGCAGGGACTATCGGTACGATCAAGGATAAAACTGCCTTTGGCTTTGTGAAAAAATATCTGGAAGAGCGGGGCAAGGTGGCAAGCAATGCTGAGATCAATCACCTGGTCTCTGGCTGCACCGGGGTGAAACGCACCACCGGGCAGCACCCTGGCGGGCTGATTATCGTTCCTAGCGACCGAAGTATTTATGAGTTTACACCAGTACAACACCCGGCGGACGATCCTAACTCGGATATTATCACCACCCATTTTGATTTCCATTCTATTCACGATAACCTGCTTAAGTTGGATGAGTTAGGGCACGATGTGCCTACCATCATTCGTCATTTACAAAATCTATCGGGCGTTGGTCCGCAGGATGTTCCGCTGGATGATCCAGAGACTATGCGCATCTTTACCGATATTAGCCCATTGGGCATTGAAAGCGACGATATTCTGGAGCAGCCTGGCTCGGCGGGGGTACCTGAGTTTGGCACGAAAAACGCTCGGGGCATGTTGATGGAGACCAAACCCACCACCTTTGAGGGTTTGATCCGAATTTCTGGTTTGTCCCACGGCACCAATGTATGGCGCAACAATGCGCAGGACATTATCAATCAGGGGCTTGCCACCATCAATGAGGTCATCTCGGTTCGAGACGACATCACCACAAAGCTGATCGCCATGGGGTTAGACAAGAAATTATCGTTTACCATTTCCGAAGCGGTGCGCAAGGGAAAAGGACTTAAACCCGAATGGGAGGCCGAAATGGAGGCACATGGCCTGCCGCAGTGGTATATTGACTCCTGCAATAAAATTGAGTATATGTTCCCCCGGGGCCACGCGGTGGCCTATACGATGATGTCTTATCGAATTGCCTGGTTCAAGGTGCATCATCCTCTGGCCTATTATTGTGTTTATTTTTCTAATCGGCTGGATTCTTTTGACTGCTTGATTGCTATGCAGGGAGATGAGGCGATCTGCCGGAAATACCGAGAGATCCGTTCAAATCCTCAGCGTACAGCGGTGGAGG
>CATJIY010000052.1 GCA_949740695.1 uncultured Eubacteriales bacterium | reverse complement strand
GAGCCGCTCTTTCGGATGCGGATGCGTCCAGCAGGAAGATCGGCGTCGTCAAAGATAACAATCAACCGTTCCACTGGCACCGAATAAGCTTGCAACATATCCCGCACCGCCTCGCCGGAAAGGTTCATATAAGTTTGAGGCTTCATCAGCAACACCGATTTGCCGGCAATCTGAGCAACGCCGCAAAGCGACTTGCATTTGGCAATTTTCAACTGGCCCAGGCCAGTCTTTTCCGCCAGCAAATCAACGGCGGCAAAGCCCACGTTGTGGCGGGTTTCCGCATACCGTCCGCCGGGATTGCCTAACCCACAAACAATGTAATCCGCCGCCTGGGGCTGGGAAAATTTCTTCCGTCGAAAAATAGGTAAAACTCCTTTTCCTTTTGAAAAATCAATCGTAAAGGTCCGAAATGGGCGATTCGTCGTATATCCGACGGATTACCTCGGCAAACAGCGGAGCCACTGAAAGGGTCTCAATCTTACTGATGGCTCTTTCCCCCTGGATGGGAATGGTATCCAGCATAATCAGCTTATCAATCACACTGTCCTCCAACCGTTGAATGGCCGGACCCGAAAGCACGCCATGGGTGGCGCAGGCGATGATATCTTTGGCTCCGCCCATCTCAATCAGCGCTTTGGCCCCGTTACACAGCGTTCCCGCAGTATCCACCATGTCGTCTGCCAAGATCACGTGCTTACCCCGTACATCGCCGATGATATTCATCACCATGGATACGTTGGGCTTGGGCCGACGCTTGTCCACAATGGCCATGGGTAAATCCAGTTTATCGGTAAACTTGCGCACCCGGGTCACCGAACCCAAATCGGGAGAAACCACCACATAATCCGGATTCCCCACGCCAATTTTATCATAAAAGTACTGGGTCAAAATCTTTGTGCCCAGCAGATTGTCCACTGGAATACTGAAAAATCCCTGAATCTGACTAGCATGCAGGTCCATAGTCAATACCCGGTTTGCCCCGGCCGCTTCCAACATCTCAGCGCACAACTTGGCGGAGATAGGATCTCGAGCCTTGGCCTTTCGATCCTGCCGGGCATACCCAAAGTAAGGCATCACCGCAGTAATCCGTCCGGCGGATGCCCGGCGGAAAGCATCAATCATAATCAGCAGTTCCATAAAGTTATCATTTACTGGAGAACAGGTGGACTGAACCACAAATACGTCGCAGCCCCGAACGGTCTCATTGATGGAAACCGAAATCTCCCCATCGGAAAACTGCTTGCAAACGCAGTCCCCCAGCGGCATTTCCAAGCAATCGGCAATACTTTTTGCCAAAGCGGGATGGGAATTGCCTGCGAACAGTTTGATCTTGGTGCCATGAGAAATCATGTGTTTACCCCCTCAAATGTCTTAAGATGAGCGGCTCCGCCGCCTTTATTTCTAAAAAACAGAGCGGCCTATAGGCGCTTCCTGCAATTTACAGTTTTCCTTCCTCCCGGCGGTGAGCGGCCCAATCTTCCTTCACCGTTTCCCTGCAACGAGCTACTACCAACGCGTCCTGGGGAACATCTTGGGTGACGGTGCCTCCAGCGGCCAGATAGGCTCCCTTCCCCACTTTCACTGGGGAAACCAAATTGACGTTGCAGCCGATAAAGCTGCCATCCTCTATCGTCGTACGGTATTTTTTCTTGCCGTCATAATTGACTGTAACCACGCCGCAGCCTACGTTAATACCGCTGCCCAAATCACTGTCTCCAATGTAAGTCAAATGAGAAATTTTGGTGCCATCCCCGACGGTAGAGTTTTTCAGCTCTACAAAGTCCCCAATGCGAGCTTGCTCTCCCACCTGACAACCTGGCCGGAGATAGGCAAAGGGTCCCACTGTCGTCCGGTCTCCCACTTGGCTTTGGTTGATCTGGGAAGCGTTTACCATGCAGTTTTTACCAATCGTCGCATCTCGCAGCAAGGTATTCGGACCGATCACCGACCCCTCGCCCACCCGAGTCGTTCCATAAATCAGACAGCCCGGCAAAATAGTACAGCCCGGCTCCAGCTGAGCCAAAGGAGAAATATGCGTGGTATTGGGGTCCACCAGCATGACCCCCTTGCGAATCCAGTTCATATTAATCCGGCGGCGAAGTTGTTCTTGGGCAGCATAAGCGCTTTCCGCGTCGGTCACCGGGATGCATTCGGCGGGCGCAGTCTGGACTTGGGGCAAATCAGAGGGAAGCTCCTGTAAATTCAACTCCTTTAGCGCCTGAGCGTCGCCATAAAGGGCAACTGGCGTGCGGCCCGCTACCATACAGGCGATTTCCGCCTGATTTACCAGCCGGGAAATTGCCTCCCCACTAAGCGCAGCCGCCGGAAAAAACAACAGCAGGGCTTTCCCGCCTTGAGCTTTTCCCCAAAAATCTTCCAAAGTGATCTCCCAGCCCTGAGTGACATCCGAGGCCAGCCACAACCGCCCTCCCACCTCCTCTACTGCTAAAGACACATGCTCCAGTACCGTACAGGAGAGCAGTTCCCGTTTCCAATGGACCGCCTCTCCCAAAGCCAGAGCAAAAAATTGCTCCACAGCAATCGCTCCTTTCTAACCAAAGCCAAGCCGCCGTCTCTTCTTAGAAAAGCACCGCCCCTGGCGTAACCCAGTCTATCTGCCGAAGGTTCCGTTATCCCCTCCGGCCAAAAATTTTCTACCCACAGTATAACAGGCCGGACACAAAATTTCCATCCTTTTTCCCCGATAGGCAAAGGTTTTTTTATCGGAATTCTTTTCTTTTGGGTAAAAGCGTCTCATTGCCCCGTCTTTTTCCGCCCATAGCTGGGTTGCTGGTTCTTGCCTCTGATTCGCAAGAATTATTCCAACGCCTCTTCCGTCGAACAAATATCAAAGATTTGTCTGAGGCAGGCCCGGCTCCACCAACGCAGTCTGATAAGAAAAGTAATTCACCATGCCGGCGCCGGCGCCCTGGGGTTTTTTCACCCGGCGGACCTGCGTGTAATCCACCGCCGCCCGGGGCTGACTTTTTGCCCCACTGAAATAAGCCGCGATAGCGGCTGCCTGCCGCACCGCTTCCTCCCCCGGTTCCCGTCCCTGCGTCAGCAGCACCGCATGACAACCAGGCACCCCTCTGGCGTGAAACCAAAGATCATTTTTCCCCGCCCGGCGATGGGTCAACTCATCGTTTTCCCGGTTATTCCGCCCGCAAAGAACGGTAAACCCACCTTCCACTGTAAAGCTTCGCGGGTCAAAACGCAATGGTTTGGGCTTACGCCGCCCTTTCTCCAATGGTTTTATATAGCCTGCCTGAATCAGCTCTTCCCGAATTTCTCGAATCTGTTCGGCGTCTGCCGCCAAAGAAAGGGTATACAACACCGCCTCTACATAGGCCAGTTCTTCTTCACCCAAGGCAATCTGCCGGGTAAGGGCCTCCTGTGCTCGTTTTAAACGGGCATACTTAGAAAACAACCGCTGGGCATTTTCCTGCGGAGTGAGCTGGGGGTCCAAAGTTACCTGTACCTGGGGCAGCTCCGGGTCAAAATAATCTGTCAAGGTCACCTGCTTGTCACCTGGCCGGATCACATATAAATTAGCGGTAATCAAATCGGCAGTCCGTTTGAGCCGTTCCCGCTGGCAAGCCTCCTGAAGTTCCTGCCGCTGTGCCGCCAATTTGCGAGACAGCCGGTTTTTCACTGTAGTCATAACTCGTTCTATCCCGCCGGAAAGGTTTTTCAGATCATTTGCCCGGGTTTGTTCTCGATAAAATTCATCCAACAAATCGGAAAAATTGTCGAATTTTATACATTTCGTATTTGCTTCAAAGGTGATTTTTATCGCTGAAAAATCCAACTTGCCATTTTCTCGCTGAACCAACCAGGGAACCGGTAGCGCTTCCCGTAAACACAGCAATTCCTGTGCGATTCCCGCTGCCGTCTTTCCCCGAAATACCGCCTCCTGAGCCGCCAGAGGAGAAAGCCCCGCCAGGCTGCCGCATAGCTGTCCCCCATCCCCCGCCGTCTGGTGGCAAATGTTTTCCAGCTCTTCCTGAGAAACCGCCCAAAGGGAAGGCTTTACTTGTTTCGGCGGCAAACGGTAAATCATTCCTGGCTGAACCGCTCGCGGCGAGCCATCCGGATCCACTGGATGGGTGCAGGCTAAAATATGTCCTTCTGCTCCAACCAAAATTAGATTGGTCATCCGCCCCATCATTTCGCAGATGAGCCGCCGCTCCCCAGCCACACCCAGCTCATCAGTGGCAGAAAACCGCAACTCCAACAACCGCTCATGATCGGGCTGGGTCACTGATAGCAACCGTCCGCTGGAAAGCTGTTTGCGCAGCAACATGCAAAACATCGGCGGCGTCTCAGGATTTTCAAATTTCTCGCTGGTGAGATGAACCCGGGCGCCGTTTCCCGCGCAAAGCAACAACCGCACATTGCCCTCCCGGCTTCGCAGATGTAAAATAATCCGGTCCCGGCGGGGCATAGTAATCCGGTCCACCCGAGCGTTTTCCAACCGGCTGTTCAATTCCTGGGCCAGCCCGGCAATTACAAAGCTATCCAGCGCCATGCGTACATTCCTCCAATCGCTGCAGTACCTTTTCCTCCCAACAAGCAGGCAGACCTGCCCGCGCCTTTCCTTGGGCGGCTTTGTAAAACCGCCTCCGCAATTCCTCTAAATAGCACGAAAACAGCGGGTCCTCCATCAGCTTTTGGGAAAACAGCCAGTAGTTTTCCCTTCCGCAGCCCTGTCCGGCTGAACCCCCACGCGCTTGCAAAACGGTATAAAGTCGTTTTCCTTCCCGAGCCAACCCTTCCCGTTCAATATGATATCCTTGCTCCTCCAGCCATTGGCGCAGCCGTTCCCCCCGTGTCATTGGCTGAAGCACCAACCGGTGGCGTCCTTCGACCGTCCATGGCGCTTGCTGTAAAATACAGGAAATCAATTCTCCCCCCATACCACAGATAGCCACTCCATCGCAATCTTCGGGGGAAATCCGTTCTAATCCCGAACCCAGCGCCACGATTATCCGGCCTTCCAAACCCGCTTTATGGATATTGACCTGGGCGTTTTTCAACGGGCCGGGCCGCAAATCAGAAGCATATCCCCGCCATGCCCCCTTCTCAATCAACGCCAAAGACAAATAGCCGTGGTCACAACCCACATCGGCAATCTGCTGGCATCCAGCACAAAAATTAGCCGCTAGCGCCAATCTTGGCGAAAGTTCCAACCGGGCCCCTCCTTTTCTCATCGCTTTTTAAAAATCCGCTAAACTGCTACCATCTCCAGTTGACAGCGGCTCCGCCGGCTGCAACGCAATTGCCAGGGCTGCTTCACCAAAAGCTTTCCCCTCGCTTTCACATACAAAGAAACCAAGGGTGTCCCCTTGGTTCATTTGCTGAAACAAACAGTTCAGACGCCCTTTTTCGCCAGATAGGCGTTGATTTTTTCCACTAGAGCGTCGGCGTCGGTCCCATGAACCGCGCAAGCGTCGGCAATCGATTCTCCCCGAGAAGCCGGGCATCCCAAACAATGCATGCCGATCTCAAAGAAAAATTCTGCCGTCTCCACGTCAAAATCCAAAATATCTCCAATCAGGCTCTCTTTGGTTACAGTCATATTTGATCCCTCCAAATGACAGTGTTGTTTTTTGCTTTTTTATTATACATCTTGTCCGGCTACTTTTCAAGAGGTAATCTCCCCTAAAATCGTAGATTTTAAAAGTCTTTTCTTTGATTCTGCCAACGCGAATCAGCTTTGTTTTTCTTGTTTCTCAGAAAAAACAAACGCCGGTTTCCCGGCGTCTGTGATGTTTTTTGCAAAAACAGCTTAGGCCTGCTCCCGCATTTTCGCGAAGCACTCCGAGCAATAAACCGGTCTATCGGTCTTGGGCTCAAAGGGAACCTTTGCTTCCTTGCCGCAGGCGGCGCAAGTGGCGGTGAAATACTCTCTGGGGCCACGTGCAGCCTGCTTTCTGGCGTCACGGCAGTTCTTGCAGCGCTGGGGCTCGTTCTGGAAGCCGCGCTCCGCGTAGAACTCCTGCTCGCCGGCAGTGAATACGAACTCGTTGCCGCATTCCTTGCACACTAATGTCTTGTCTTCGTACATGGTTTTTACCTCTCTTTTCCGCGTTGCGGTGATTGTTTTATGCGAACAGACTATCGCCTGCCATCGCCTTGTGATAAATAACGGGCCAGCTTACGCCGGATACGCAATACGGCGTTTTCCACCGACTTTGGCTTGCTGCCCAAACGGCTGCTGATTTCCGCTGCGGAAAAGCCCTCCAGATAGGGTTCTAGCACTGCCGACTCAAACGGTGAAAGCAAACCCTTTAACGCTGATTGAATCTCACTTTCGGTCTCATTGGCCACACACTGCGCTTCCGGGTCCTGACTCTCCGGCAACGTGGAATAACCCACTAACTTTTGAAGCGCCCCCTCTTCCCGCTGAAAAAGCCGCACATCCCGCCGCACCATGTCATACAATCGCCGGCGAATACATAAGGAAGCATACGCCTCAAAATTGTCAGAGCGGGCGGGATCATAACTGCGAATGGCTTTCAGCAAACCAATCATTCCTTCCTGATAAAGATCATCTTGATCCCCACCCTGAAGAAAAAACCGCCGCACCAACCGGGACACCAGCCTAGAATATTCCGCCGCACAGGCTTCCTCCTGAAGAATAAGCCTGGCCGGCTCCCGCTTTTTTTCGGTCACGGATGCTCCTTTCCAAAGCTTGCGCCGCTTTGTTCCATTTGCTGTTATCAAAAGTATATCCCTTTTGAACAGGATATGTCAAGTATAATACGCAATTTTGTCATTTTCGACAAAAATTTTGACAAAAATTCTACTATTTCAACAACTCATCAGGGTCTACCGAGTGTTCTTCCTTCACGGTTGACAAAATTAGAATCGTACGGGTGTTCTGAACGCCAGGAATGGATTTAACCTGATTAAGCAAATGTTCCAAACTCTGGGTATTATCTGTAACCACTCGCAACATAAAATCAAAATCGCCGGTGATATAGTGGCACTCCAAAATCTCCCGATTTTCTTTGACAAACGCATGGAACCGGTCTATATATTTAGGGTGCTCCAGACTGACCGATAAAAAGGCGTTCACATCTTTACCCGCCTTGGCGCTACTAAGGATGGTGGTATGTTTTTGAACCAGGCCGGAGTTTTCCAGCTTGCGGATGCGCTCGATGACCGCAGACACCGACATGTTTACCTTGTCGCTGATAACACTGGCGTTTTCACGGGCATTATTCCGCAGACATTTTAAAATTTTTACATCAATTTCATCCATCTCTGTTTCCTCCGTATGCGCGTGTCAAAAAGTATTATAACGGATTACCCGGAAAAATTCAAGGAATATCTGTTTCCTTTCCGTATTTTTTCGGTCTTTTCTTGATTTTTTTCTTCGTTCTCTGCCGCAGGTCCATTTTCTGAAACTTTCTCTACCTTTTTTTTAGGATATATGCTATACTGTGTCCAAAAAATAAACCCTTTAAAGGAGCATTGTTTTATGAATTTCCCCTCCGGGCTTTCCCGAAAAAAGCCCATGAGCGCGCCCCGACTAATCAGCCTCAGCTTTGCGCTACTGATTCTGTTAGGCGCGACACTACTGACCTTGCCCATTTCCAGTGCGTCCGGACGGGCCACCCCTTTTTCAGACGCGCTATTTACCGCCACCTCGGCCGCTTGCGTCACCGGCCTGGTGGTACAGAATACCGCCACTTACTGGTCGGGCTTTGGCCAAGTAGTACTGTTGGTG
>CATJIY010000051.1 GCA_949740695.1 uncultured Eubacteriales bacterium | reverse complement strand
TCGGCCAGCTCCCGATGGTCGGCAAACATCCCAGGGACATAACCCAGCCCCAGCGAAAGCCCCCAGCAACCCTGAGCCAAATTTTGTTCCAAGAGAAAATGGGAAATCTGAATCTCATCCTCCCAAACAGGCCGGTCTATTAAGCCTATCACGCCCCGCCGTATGGCGTTATGCCCCACCAATTGTATCAGATTGGTGGACATTTTTTGCTGGCCGCGTTTTCCCAGTAGCTTTTCAAAGCTACCCGCCTGATAAGCGGCCATAGGCGATAGCTTTCCTGCTTCCTCTTTCCGGCGCACTTCGGTCATTTGGCTGACACTGCGAGGAAAGGGAGAACTGCCGCATTGTCCCACCAACTCGGTAGCAACCCCTTGATAAAGTTTGGCTTCACAGCGGTCGTCCAGCATGAACCAGCTATCCGAATGGGAATGGATATCAATAAACGCTGGTGAAATTACCAGCCCAGAGACGTCTACCGTCTCTTTGCTTGGTTCTGTAATGGAGGGAGCGACTTCCCAAATCATTCCGTCCTGAATGGAAACGTCGCCCATAAAGGGCGACGCTCCAGTACCATCACAGATCAAGCCGTTTTTCAACAGCAGATCAACCATGGTTTATACGCTCCATTTCTTCAACTCAGAAGGAGAACAGTAGACATAATGCTCCGGCTCCACCTCGACCATGCTGGGCTGTTCTTTGGAATAATCATGGTCCCGCTCAGGCACATAGTCCACTCGAACGCGAGAGCGCTCAGTAAGCGGGTTAGGTTCGGGAATGGCTGACAGCAACGCCTTGGTATAAGGATGCAAGGGATTGCGATACAAATCATCCCCTTTAGCGACCTCTACCAAATGACCATAGTACATGACGCCAATACGATCAGAAAAATATTTGACCACTGACAGATTGTGCGCAATAAACAAAATAGTCAGGCCCATCTCTTCTTTCAGATCATTTAACAAATTGATTACCTGCGCCTGAACTGACACATCCAACGCGGATACCGGCTCGTCAGCGATAATCAGCTTGGGATTGATAATAATCGCCCGGGCAATACCGATACGCTGCCGCTGGCCGCCAGAAAATTCGTGAGGATACCGGGTGGCATGTTCCTCTACCAAACCTACTTTGCGCAGCATTTCAATAACTTTTTGCCGGATTTCAGCCCGGTCCTTCATGCCGCGGACCTTCAGCCCTTCACCCACAATTTCCTCAATGGTCATCTTAGGATTCAGCGACTCAATGGGGTCCTGAAAAATCATCGCAATATTATCGGTAAGATACCGGCGCAGATCTCCGTTCATCTTGCTGGCGATATCCCGTCCGTTGAAAAGCACTTCGCCGGAAGTGGGATTATACAGACGAATAATGGTTCGGCCGGTAGTTGTCTTGCCGCACCCAGATTCACCCACCAAACCAAAAGTTTCTGCAGGGCGGACGCCAAAACTAACATCATCTACCGCTTTAACGGTCATTTTTTTCTTCCCATGACCAGAAGTAAAGTGCTGGCAGAGGTTATTTACTTCCAAAATATACTGAGAATCAGCCATTTACCGCTCCACTCCTTTTCATACGCTCGATGCGGGCTTTCAAAACGGCAGGCATCTCAATACCGTTTTGCGCGGCCTTCGGATGCAACAGCCAAGTCGCCGCAGCATGGGTGTCTGTAATCTTGAACATGGGCGGCTCCTGCTCATAATCAATTCTCATAGCAAACTCGCTGCGCGGCGCAAAAGCGTCGCCCTTTGGAGGATAGATCATGTTGGGAGGCGTACCAGGTATAGCCATCAACCGCTCTTTGGTATGCAGATCTGGCATAGAGCTCAACAATGCCCAGGTATAAGGATGAGCCGGCTCAAAGAAAATTTCCTCTGCGCTGCCAGTTTCCACCACCTTACCGGCGTACATCACGTTCACTCGGTCAGCCATATTGGCCACCACGCCCAGGTCGTGGGTGATAAAGATAACCGACAGATTGCGGTCCTTTTTAATTTGATTGATGAGTTCCAAAATCTTTGCCTGAACAGTAACGTCCAAAGCAGTAGTAGGTTCATCACAAATCAAAATCTCCGGGTCGCCCGCCAACGCGATAGCAATGACAATACGCTGGCGCATACCGCCAGAAAACTGGAATGGATACTGGTCATACCGCTTTTCCGGTTCTGGAATTCCTACAGCGGTCATCAGCTCCAAAGCACGCTTTTTGGCGTCCTCCTTGCTCATTTTTTGGTTGAGACGCAAGGTTTCTGTGATCTGGCGTCCAATTTTCATAATGGGATTCAGCGCAGACAAGGGATCCTGAAAAATCAAACCGATACGCTTTCCTCTAATTTCGTGGAAATCGTCTTCTTTGACTTTGGTCAGGTCTTTACCGTCGTATAAAATCTCACCAGACTCAATAATGGCGTTGTTGGCTAAAATACCCATAATCGCCTTAATGCTTACCGACTTACCGGAGCCGGACTCGCCCACGATAGCCAGGGTCTCGCCGCGATGCAAATCAAAGCTAATGCCGCGCACCGCCTGAACCAAACCGCCGTAAGCACGGAAATTGACCTTCAGATCTTTGACTGACAGGACGACTTCCCGCTCTTGCTTTTTTGTTTCAGCAGCCATATGATTACTCCTCTCCGCGTTTAGTCGGGTCGAGCGCATCGCGCAGACCGTTCGAGAACAAATTGAATGCGATCATCAGCAAGGAGATCAATACCGCTGGGAAAAGGGTCTGATAGGGATACTGCAGCAACACCTTTTGCCCATCTGCCAGCAATACGCCGATAGACGGATTGGGCGCCTTGATTCCCAAGCCCAAATATGCCAAAAAGGATTCCGAGAAAATAGCGCCAGGGATGGCGATCATCACACGGGTAATCAGAGGACCGACGCAGTTTGGCAGAATATGCCGGAAAATCAGGGTCAAATCTGGAACGCCCAAGGTACGGGCGGCCAAAACATATTCGCGCCCTTTAAACCGGTAGAACTGCGAACGGATCAAGCGAGAAGTTCCAATCCACCCGGTTATCGTCAAGGCAAGCACAATGGAAACCATACCAGAACCAAAAAGGATCATAAACAAAATGGTAACCACGATGTAGGGCATACCATCCAAAACCTCAGCCACGTGGGTAAGGATCATATCTACCTTTCCCCCATAGTAACCCGAAATTGCGCCGTAAATAACGCCGATGAAACAGTTCGTCAACACCGAGAAAAAGGCAATCATCAAAGAAATTCTAGTACCCTGGAACAAGCGGGTCAGCAAATCACGTCCCAAATAGTCAGTGCCAAACCAATGATACCGGTTGTCTTCCGCGCCGACATATTTGTAGTAGTCTACTTTGACGTCCACCATAGCGACCCCTTTGGAATCAAACTCTCGGAGGATTTCCAAAACAGAGCCTTCTGGATAGCGGTCAGGATCAGAAAGCGCATCCTTTTTTCGGTTCTCTAAAACGCGAGTACCATCCGCAATTCCCAGTTTTTCCAATCCCTGAATCTTCGGCGGCAGGTTTTTATTGCCCAAGTTCTGCTCAGTAAAGGAATAACCAGTAATGTTTGGCACTAAGAGAGCCAAAATAATAATCAAGACAATGCAACTCACCGAGATCATAGATACTTTACTCTTGCTCAAGCGAATCATGGCATCCCGGAAGAAGCCTACCGGTTTTGTTTGAAATTTTTCGTCTTTGATATCTTCCTGATGAAGAGACTCAAAGGAAGAATCGGGAAGATTCTTCAACTCCTCAGGCAGATTATTTCTATCAATCCACTTCATTATTTGCCACCTCCGACGCGTACACGCGGGTCAATCAGACCATAACACAAGTCAACGACCAAGATAGTGACCAAGGAAATTGCCGAATAGAAAATCAGAATCGCCACAGTCAGGAAATGATCGCCCGCAAAAATGGACTTAGTCAGCAATCCGCCAGTGCCGGGAACGGCAAACATATTTTCTACCACCAGAGAGCCGCCCATAATGCCGGTAATCAGGGAGACCAACGTATTGGTGATAGGCATCATGGAGTTCCGGAATGCGTGGCGTACAATCGATTGCGTCTTGGTAAGACCCTTCGTCCGAGCTAGCAACAGATACTCAGAGGAGATATTTTCAATCAATTCGCCGCGCAGATACCGAGTCAAAGTAGCAATGGGTCCCAATGACAAAGCAACAATGGGCAAGACCAGCGAATGCATCATCTGTCCAACAGTAACCGCTGTCGATTCATACAGTGTCGGAAACAACGGCCACACAAAGGTAAACAGATACTGCAACAGGGACGCGAATACAAAGGATGGTATCGAGATAAACAAGATAACAAACACTGAAATCACGTGGTCCACTACCGTATTACGCTTCAGTGCTGCAATCGTACCAAAAATCAATCCCAAGGGAATAGAAATAAACAGCGAAAGGAAGTTAATCAGCATGGTGGGCGGCAGGCGAGTGACAATGATGTCAAAAACCTCCAGGCCAGGACGCAGCTTTACAGAGATACCGAAGTCCAGGTCGGTAACAATACCCTCCATAAAGTAATAATACTGAAGGGGCAGAGGATCGTTCAGGTGGAACTTATCCTCCAACTTTTCCTGAATCTCTTTCGGTACCTCAGGGTTTTCAAAAAGGCTCATCGGCATCAAACGAATGACCATGAATGACAGCGTCATAACCAGAAACAAGGTCAATAGCATCGCGCCGATTCGCTGAAGTACGTATTTCATACAGACTCCTTTTTTCGGAAAATAGGGGATGGACCAAAATCAGTGATGTGTACCGATTGGCAAGCAGATTTTTCGTCTGACAAGGCACGCATTGCCGGAACACGCCGGATACGCAATCTTTCTTTCTTTTTAGAAAACTCCAAAGAAATAGGCAAGAGGAGCTTGCAAGGACATTTTGCGACAAAAAGCGCAAAAACAAGGGAATACTTTTATGTATTTCAAGATTTTGCACCGTATCTAACTAGCGATTTTTTGCAAAGCACCATCGTCCCATTTTTCAGAGACTCCTGTGGTTTCCCGGCGCGGTCCAGGCGAAAAATCCACCGCCAAGACGGGCACGGGGCAAATTGGCGCCATTCCCCGAAATCAATCGTCCGCTTTGGGGGAGCAGACAATCCGCGTTTTTACAAAGAGGCTGCCCTGCTGAACGGGCAGCAGGACAGCCTCCGAACAGAACACAACGTTACTTAGAAAATCTTTGCCTCAAAAATTACTCTGCAATGATATCGCCATAAGACGCGCCCCAACCAAAGCCGGGGATATAAGTCTTAACAGGCAACTCCAGACAATCGGCAAACAATTCATAGTTAACAGACTGCCAGACAGGCACCTGAATGACGGCATCAAGGTACAGCTCTTCCAACTTTTGCGTCTCCTGCAACAGAGTCTCATAGTCGCCCATACGAATCTCTTCGCAGTGCGCGTACTGAGCTTCAAACTCTTCGTTGAAGTAGTTGTTGGGAGAGCCGGAATAACTGGACAAGAAATAATAGAAGCAAGTATAAGGATAGTTACGAGACATACTACGGCCCCAGTCATTGGGACTCAAATCCCACTTATCGTCGCCAGTAGCTTTAAAATCGGTAGCAGACATACCGGCATAAGGAACGACTTCCACAGTCATCTTACCTTCGAAAATAACCGGCCACTGCTCCATCAGATACTCGCCCAAAGCCTTCCACTCTTTACTGCTATCATCAGTGGCATATTTCAGAGTGATTACAGTGCCTTCCGGAACGTTACATTCCTCCAAAGCCTTATTCAAATATTCAAGCGCCAACGCAGGATTATAACCATAACGCTCGCCCTCAGCGCTCCAAGAATCCACCATATCGGTGACGGCCTTACCGTATTTAGATTCACGATAAGTCAAGCCAGACTCGCTCAGCATACCAGCCTGAGTGCTGACATAAACGCCAGCAGGCTCCATATGGCCAAAAATGCTGTCAGCAACCACTTCGCGGTTGATGGAATGATAAATAGCCTTACGATAATTAACATTTCCAGAGATGGGGTTGTTGGGGTTCTTGCAGTTAATGTCAATATGCGTAACAGTGATAGAACCGTATTGCGTCATACGAGGATCGTCAAGATAGGTCTCAATGGTGTTAGCGTCGGGAGTCAAGCTAAAGATTTCGCCTTGTTCGAACAGCTCCACGCGAGAGTTCATTTCAGGAATAATACGAATGTCCACTTCGTCATAATTGAAATACTCAGACAACCAGTGATCTTCCACTTTGGTATAGATGTGGCGGG
>CATJIY010000050.1 GCA_949740695.1 uncultured Eubacteriales bacterium | reverse complement strand
GTTTTTTCACTGCGGAGCCAACCTAGACCATCCGCTTCCACATAGCCTGCTAACGTGGTAGCCAGCTTGCGCCAGCCATCTCGGTCCAGGCCAGTATATTGCACCGGGTAATCCGCAAAATCCCGCACTGGGGTAAACTGCACGTCTTTGGATACAACGGCCACCCGATAAAAGTCGAAAAGCACATCTGGATGGGCATACTCCAATCGCAGGGTGCATAGCTCCTCCAGATCAGGAATATCCTCATACGCCAGGGCGGGCTGGGAGAGGCAAAGCACCCCCAGCAGCAAACACACCGCCGCCGCTGCAGCCCGCTGGAACAAGCTTCTTGATCTCATAGTATCTCCTGCCTTTCTTGGCGCAAAACGGGGTCTGGCCTAAGCTGGACCCAAGGGACCAGGAGGGTCCTCTCGCTTTTTCGAACTGTCAATTTCTTTTTTGGGCTTTTTAGGCGGCTTACGTTTGCTGGTGCCAGAAAGAAAAATAACCATGACAATAACCAGCATAGGTACCGCCGCAACAGGTGCCACTAGGATCGGATCAATCCGAATGGCATCCGAAGTGATAACCGCTACTGAGGCGATTTCTTCATTTTCAATTCGCCGTCCACGGACCAAAAGACGATGGGTATTAACGCCATAGGGCGTGCAAGTCACCAATGTGCAGTAATCCCGCCCCTTGGAGATCATCAAATCCTCCATCTCATTGGGAAGAACAATGAGAATACGATCCACTTGATAGGTCAGCGTCTCATTGAGTACCCGGAGTAGAAATAAATCTCCTTCCACTAACTGATCCAGATCGGTAAACAATCTGGCGCTGGGAAGCGCCCGGTGTCCAGAAAGAACGCAATGGGTGGACTCACCTCCTACTGGAAGGGAACTGCCCTCGATATGCCCAACGGCAATCTGCAATACGGCTTCGCTGGTCCCATGATAAATGGGCAGCGAACATTTAATTTTTGGAATCTCAATATAACCCATAATGCCGTTGCCGGCCAGGTCTAGCTGGGCCAGATAGGCCTCCTGTTCTTCCTCCGTCAAGATAAAAGGATTGGCCCTATCCAACAGCGAACGGTTGTAGTCGCTGGCATCCAGCCACATCCGCTCATAATCCACCTGATCCATACTGGATACGCTTTCCGCATAACTGGCGATGGCCTGGGACTGGTGGAAGGAATTCCAATAGTCGCTGGCAGTGGGATACAGCATAATTGCCAAACCCACCAAAAGCACCAGCAGCAGAATGATGGTAGACAGATGGTTTTTCATACAAAATCATTTCCCCATCGCCGCGCCAGAAGCGCGGCGATGGCGTAGAATTGGTTTGTGATTAAAATAGGTTTGCGCTTATTCTCTGCCGATATTCATACGGCGCTTGGTGACCAGCAAGACCACCGCGCCCACACACAGACAGCCGCCCACCACATAAAAGATGGTCGTACCAATGCCGCCGGTCTCTGGAAGCAGCGTACCGGACTGGTTGAGAACGCCAACTTCATTGGGATTTTCCTGATCGACAGCTTGGATAGGCTGATAATTTCCATCCTTATCTTTCTGAGAAACAGTAATTATCGGCGTGGCCTTCTTCGTGCTCTCATCAACCTCATAATCAATTTCGACTTTCAACGGAGCAGTTAAAGCGTTATACGCGTCAGGCGCTTTTGTTTCATACAAGTAATAAACGCCAGCAGACAAACCTTTCAGATTGAATTTACCCGTAGTATCTGTCGTAATTTCCGCTACCGCGTTCCCATCTCCTGCATAACCTTCCGGCAGTTCTGTCCCCTCAGGAAAATACAAATAATCGTTCCCATCTGCTTGTAATTTCAAGAAGGGATAAGCGGATACGCTCTCATCCGGTTCAACTCCACTTTCACCCGCAGGCTTCAATTGAAAAACCGCGCCGGCCAACGGCAGAGGGTCGCCAGCAGTGCCGTCAGAACCAACAGGCAACGCATACTTGAAAACAGGAATGGTAAAGGTATAGCTGTCTGTCTCGCTGGGAGGCGTTTCAGAAGAAGTCTGATTATCACCAAAAACCAACTTACCAACGTTGTCCAAGGGATTTCCATCCGCAGGAACGTTTGCAGTCACTTCTGCCTGGTAGCTAATTTCAATCTTTTCTCCCGCATCGTTTGTAACCTCAGCAAATACGCTGTCTTCAAATTTAATTTCAAAAGTACAACCTGCAAACGGATTCTTATTCGTACATGCTTCTACTTCAGAAAATGTATAATCTTGACCTTCCGTAAGGGTTGTATCACCCATTTTAACGGTTACACTAGCGCTATCCAGTTTAAACGCAGAATCCATAATATCATGATAAACAATGCCTTTTGCGCCAGGGTAAACAGTAATGGTCGGGGTAAACGTTACGACGCTACCCACCGCAACGGTGGTGGTGTTTCCAGTATTCGTATCAGTAACATTGACTTTATCAATCTTACTGATCGTTTTTTCCACCTCAGGAGCCTGGTTTTTATTTTTGATCTCAGTATCTGGGTCTGCGGTGGTCAACTGAAGCAAAGTGCCATTTGTAGAATCGATCAGGAAATATCCCAAAGGCAGCTTATCAAAAATAATCGTGTTTGTGGTATCCGCCTCTGGATCGGTCGGGAATGTCCCGTTCTCAATCTGCGCAATGGGTTCTACATTATGCTCTTTTGCCCATGCTAACGCCAACGCGGCAAACGCCTTTGCCCTTGCTTCCTCTGTTTCATCATCAGATTCAATCCAAGTAATATAGCCTGTAGTATCTACACGAACATACACGTCTTGGACTGTATCTTGCTGAATGAAATCCTCCCAGGCTTCATTGACAGTATACCGATAGGCATTGTGTTCACGATCAAACTCGTCGGCTTTCAAATCAAAAATACGATAAACACTATAAGTTTGACCAAAAATAGCCCCAGTCATTTTGATACTGCCGTCAGCTGTATCGTTCCCAACATAAATATGGGTAAACTCTGCTTGATTATCCGTATTTTGCCCCGCAGACACCGCCAATACTGGTAATGCCAACGAAAGCGCCAACATCAGCGCCAAAAAGACACTGACAAACTTTGTTTTGTGATTCATCTTGCTTCCTCCATTTTTCATATATTTTTGGATGAACTTTCGCAGGAAATCGGTTTGGATTACTCCTCCGCCCCCTCTCTCCTGGTTTTTTTATGCCTGCTCAACTGATATCCCGCCGCCAGCAGCATCCCACTGCCAACGGTATAATACCAGAATAAGCCCTCTCCCCCAGTCTCCGGGAGTACATAACTAGTGTGGTTGGTATAGATGACTTTAACGGCTGTAAAACCTTCAATCCTGCCCTCTGCAACATTGCCCAATACAGGATCGCCAACATCTACTTTGGTTTCCGCATCGGCCACGCCGTCCCCATTTGCATCGCGATTGGTAATCGTCGTAACATGGCTGGGCGAGTAGCCTGGGCTTTGGTCTATCAGCTCTGTAATTTTATAAGTTGTACCTTTGGGCAATTGTGCGATATATAGCCGCTCATCGTGCCGCAGATAAAATTCCGTTGTACCCTTGGCAATAATTTCCACATCTTCCCATTCGCCGCTATTGGTCTTGCGCTTGGTCGTCATTGTGTAATTATCATCCGCGCCTTCCAACTCAAGGGTGAAGTGGAATTCCTGCGTGGTTTCATTTCCCTGAACATCTTTGCCAATGGTGAGGGCTCCGTTATTAGCGTCTACCTTCTCTTCAATCTCGTGCTCCAAATCCACGCCTACTACCGTTGGCAAGGTAAACTGCATCCAACAAGTAGAACCGGAGGCCCCACGTTCCGTATAGAAGAAAGACAGTCGATATTTGGTTTTCGTTGCGTCTTCCGTAGAGGGATTCACGCTTTCGTCCTTTTTGATATAATCCCAAAGATTAACATATTCTCCCACCGAAGGATGAACGCCGCCAATATCGCAGATCAGCTGTTGATTCTGTCCATTTTCATCGGAAAGAATGACCCACATATCATCGTCGCCAAAGAAGTAATACTCTAACGGACCGATATAGTCGGAAGTCAACTCAAAATCAATAGCAAAAGTCATACCAAAAAAGCTATTGTGGTCTTTATCATCATCCGCAATAGGAAGGGTATCCCAATCTCCTGGGCCAAACTTTCGATTCTGCTTGTTTGCTTCCGTACCAAACGAAACATCCTTCGCACCAGTATCTATTCCATCCATAGGCCAAAAATTATTGGTCCAAATATGGGTGTATTTCGCCTGTGGATTTTTGAACTGATGCAAATTTTGCACATTCGGCGCTCCTGCGACAGAAGTTAAGGTGTAGGTGTCCCCTTCTCGAATGAAGTTCAAACCCGTAAGCTTATTGACGTAATACTTTCCCGTTGCAGTTCCATCAAACAAATTAGGCGCAACTACGTTATCTGCAAAAATCGGGTTGCTGGGTTTTCCATTTTCATCAAACCTCGCACCGGTTACCAGCCCAAACGCGCATAATTTATAAGACTGATCATTACGCATATTTATTTTATAGCCATTCCAAGTCTCTGAATCAAGCTTTGTGCCCGTATTGCTGTTGCCAAAGGCATATTTCGCCCCGATCCCATCGTAATTGCCGCCGTTGTTGATACCCTGTTGCTTGGTATTCATGGTCGTAACATGATTGACAACGCTATGATTACCGTCACTAATATCATAATCATAAAATTTTGCGCTATAAAAGGCACTGCTGACATGCGTCTTATACACAAGTCGAATGACTGATTGATCGGCAATATAGACGTACATACCATTCGGATCCTCATCCGCAGTTTGTTTGCGGTTGGTAATTCTCATGCCGTCTTTATAAGGGTACACCGTCCAATCTTCAGGATTGATGCTCGCCGCATCACGCCCCTCTCTCAAAACCCAGATTCCATCTAAGGTATACTCTGTATCCGACTGATCGGCCACAATGTTAACATACTGCAACCCAGGCGCCTTGGTATATTCAAACTTGTGTGAACGATAAATTGGCTGTACGGCATCCCCACCCGTTGTTTGAACGTTGCCATTCGCGTCTATATACAAATTTCGTTCACTGGTTCCGGCGGGGATATTCTCTTTTCCACTACCGTTCGTAGGCAGGATGCCCCCATTTCCCTGTCCATCTCTTTCCGTATTAATAACCGGAAGCTCTGACATTCCCTCTTTGCCGTCTTTGTTGGTATCCACCGTATTCAAATAGGCATAATACTGCACAATAAACTCAGGATTGGCTTGCTTGCTGACTTCCACGCCAACCACGCCATCCTCCGCAACAGCGCTTATTTGATTGTGGGGATTCACTTCTGCCGCCGACCGCTGGCCGCTGACGTTCATCACCGCCATGGTGTAAACCGGCTCAACTTCATCAGCAGTCGAGTTTTCCTGACCAGCAAACAAATCGACAGCGCCGTCTGTTCCAACATCTTCCAACATAGTGCCGCCGTTTTGACCTTCCGCCGGAATAAATCCATCTTCCGTCGGCAACTCTTTGACCTCTGCATCGCTAAAATACTCGTTCAAGCTGTCAATAGCCATAACCGATTGATCGGATTCGGCGCTCTCCAAAACATCCAACAACTCTTGCGTAGGCGTAAAAGTTACCTCAATTTTGCACTGAGAAAGATCCAGTTCCTGCCCATCCAACAAAGCGGTAAAGGACAGCACTTGCATCATCAACAGGCTTTCTTCACTGTCGTTTTCCCCACTCTGCGCCAAGAAATTTTCGTAAGCTTCATCGCCCTCTTCCAGAATGTCCACTTGATACTGAACATCTTCCACAGGCCACTGATCATCCTGCTCGATTCCCGCGAACTGATTATCCGCATCCTGATAAATGTTGCCGTCAAACAGCTCGCCGTTTTCCATAGGCACAGTCTGTTCCTGGGGATCAGTCAAACCTTCCGGCGCGTTGAAAACGCCCTGTTCTGTTGAATCGGTTAAATCCTCCGGTTCGGACGGGCCATCCATCCATTCATCCGAGAGATCATTCTGCCCAGATTGAGGATCTTCTGTCCATTCGTTTTCTTGGTCAAAATTCCAATCCTCTGCGTTCTCGCTGGGTAAAGCGCCGCTTTGCCCGGCTGAATCGGTCCAATCATCTTCTGTCTGGCTCTCTCCGTCGTTATTTTGAGACGGTTCCACCATTTCCGTCCAAGTGGCTGGTCCCTCCACCTGGAAGGTGGCAAGGAATCCGCCCACGTCACAAGAATACTGATCCGCCAGCTGAACAGTATGGATTTCCATATAGGGGTCCAGTGGGCTGAGGTTTTCAACCTCCTCCGGATTTTCAGGCTCCCATGGTTCCTGACAGGTCTCGTCATGAAGATGCTCCGGCATGGTACATTTCAGCCCGCCATCAGGAAAATAACAATGCTCCAGATCGTGCATATGCTCGGCCAAACCGCAGGGAGACGGCGCTGGACGCAGCTCTACATAACAACTGTCATCGTGAATATGAGGTTCCTTGCCGCAACCATAAACAATGACTTCCCGAGGCTCGCTGTAAATTACGCAGCTGTCGCCATGCTGGTGTTCAAGTACCACTGGCAGCGCACAGATCAGATTGCCGTCCTCATCATAGCAATCTTCCTCATGGACATGGAGAAGATACGACTCCTCCTCGCAAAACAGTTCCTGGGTAATTTCATAACACTCGTCGTTGTGAACATGTACTCCTTCCAGCGGGTCGGAATCAGATTCAGCGTCCAACTCTGTATCCGGTTGGATTTCTTCCAACTCACAGGCCAACTCAAGATCAGATTGATAGCACTGTTCGTCGTGAGTGTGTTCCTCGTTTTCCTCCAGTGTACAAATTAGATAGGGCTCGCTCTCCTGATAACAACTATCGTCATGCTGGTGATATTCCAGCTCCACCGGCGCTTCCTCCGGCTCTTCCGGTTCATTTTCCAGCTCTATTCCTTCTTCTGGGCAGATCAGCGTACGCATTTCCTGGTAGCAAGCTTCATCGTGAATATGATTTTCCACCTCTTCCAGCTCGCAAGTCAGATCGCCTTCCTGATCATAACAAAAATCATCATGAACATGTAAAAGGATATCGGCATCGGCGTAGTCCTCGCCGCAGATCAGCTGAGGTTGGTCTTCCACTACCTCATGGACCCAGCAGCTTTCATCATGCTCATGCGCTTCCATGCCGCAGAGATATTCATTTTCCATCGTGATCGCCGGGAGGATCAGCGCATAAGTGGTACAAAACACCACAACCGCGCCTAAGCACCAAAGCACTCGATAACCTAATTTTTTCCGTTTGTTGGAGGAGCGGTATTGTTCCGCTTGCTTGCCAAGATTCCTTTTCACCAGACAACGCCTCCTTTCCGCCAAAATCAAAATCAAACAGATCTTATTTTACGAAATCCATCCAACAGCCTCAAAGGGCCAAACACGAAAAACCAGCCGTCCCACAATTTGGTCATAAGGGACGCAACCTAAAGCGGTATTGCGGGAATCCAGCGATACGCTGCGGTGATCCCCCATAACAAAAATTTTAGATTCCGGAACCTGATAAGGTAATTCAATATTACAGTTCCCCAGAGCCTT
>CATJIY010000049.1 GCA_949740695.1 uncultured Eubacteriales bacterium | reverse complement strand
GTAGCGTTAATGCCGTTAATATGATAATAGACCGCGCCGCCATTGTCAGTACGAGTGGCAAAGATCATATAGGGGATAAAGCTGACTCCCACGCCAGCCGCTACCAAGGCGTTGGCTGAATCTACATAATGGGTTTGGCAGACAATCTTCGGCTCAAAACCCGCCGACCGGCAGGCCTCTACACCCAGTTCCCGTAGCCTCTGGCCAGGATATAGCATAATAAAATCACTATCCTGAAAAAAAGCCATGTCCACCCGGCCAAAGCCGTCGTCTGCCCGGCGAAGGGAAAGCTTATTAATGGGATGAGCGGCTGGAACCGCCAGGAAGGTCTCTTCTGAAACGATTTGTTCATATTCCAATCCGCTGCCTGTTAAGGGTAGCGGCAGTAGCGCCAGGTCAATGGTTCCAGATAACAGCAAATCTTCCAGGGCCGAAGAATTTTCCTCATAAATCGTTACCTGAACGCCGGGATAGAGCGCCCGGTAAGCGCTGTATGCATGAGCAAAATAAAACCGCCCGAATAGCGGAGTCATCCCCAACCGCAGATGCCCTTGATGGAGGGTCTGTATATTGTTCATTTGCTTTTGAATATGGCGGCTCAGCTGAAGAATTTGCCGGGCGTCAGCCAGAAACAGTTCTCCAGCATCGGTCAGAACTACCCGATTGCGTCTGCGAGAAAAGAGCGCTACTCCCAGCTCTTTTTCCAAACGCATCACCGATTGACTCAGCGCGGGCTGAGATAGGTATAACGCTTCGGCTGCCTGAGAAAAAGAGCCCTTGTCCGCAATCATTACTACGTATTGAATATCTCGCAACTGCATGGCCGCAGCCTTCTTTCTTCACAAAAACTTATAGCTTCTATTATAAAGAAATATTTTTCTTTTTCAACTGGTACTTGTATCATAACAGACAGCAAGCATTTATTGTTGAAAAAAGGAGGTAAGCTATGCAGGAAATTTTTCAATATGTGGACGCCGCTTTTCCCCGATTTCTTGAGGAATTGGTTCCGCTGTGCCCCTGCCGCAGCGTAGCAGGAGACGCTACTGGTCTGGGGCAGGCTCATAATTTTCTGTTGGGCAAATTGGCTGTTCTGGGGCTTTCTCCGCAGACCTATGGCGAAAAAGAGCATCCGCTAGTGATTGCTGGCAGCAGAGAGGGGGTGGGAGCCGCAAAGGTATTGTTTTACAATCACTATGACGTGGTGCCCGAAGGCGCCTCAGAGCATTGGCAGACGCCGCCTTTTTGTCCGGCTGTGCGGGAAGGTCGGCTGTGGGGGAGAGGCGTTTCAGATGACAAAGGTCCGCTGATGGCCCGGCTGCAAGCAATAGAGGCCATTTTAGCAGTAAAAGGGGAATTGCCTGTTGGAGCAGCCTTTCTTCTGGATGGTCAGGAGGAAACCGGGAGCGGTCAACTTTCCTTTTTGGTGGAGAAGCAACCGGAGACTCTCCGCCGCCTTACTGACGCCGACGTATGTCTTTGGGAAAATGGGCGAACCCTTCCCGACCAAAGTCCGGAGGTAGCTTTTGGCGTTCGTTCCACCTTATCGGTAGAGTTTCGAGTACGAACCTCCAATGGGGACGAGCATGGACGTATGGGAGCGGAACTTCCTAACGCCGCATGGCGGTTAATCTGGGCGCTGGCTTCCTTGAAAGATGCGGGAGAAAATATTCAGATAGCGGGCTTTTATGACGATGTTTTGCCGCCGCGGCTTTGTGATTTGGAAACAGTTGCCCAGTATCCCTATGATGAGGAAGGTATGTTGACACAAAAGGAGATTCCCAGTTTTTTATTGGGACTGCGGGGAGCTCCGTTAAAGGAAAAAATTTTTCTTCAGCCATCTCTAACGGTTTGTGGCCTGTCGGCAGGCGAACCCTGGAAGGGTTACCGCAACATTGTGCCCTGCGCCGCGTCGGCACGGCTATCTATTATTTTGGTGCCAAACCAGCGGGCGGAGGATATTTTGGAAAAGTTGCGTCAGCATCTTGCAGAAAAGGGATTCCCTGATATTCAGGTGATTGCCTCTGGGGCAGGATTCCCGATACGAACGCCGCTGGACACGCCTTGGCGGCCAGTGTTGGAACAGGCGGCGGAAAAAGTCTATCAAAAGCCTGTCGCTCCGTCTATCACCCAGTTGGGTAGCGGTCCGGCTTATCTTTTGCGGATGGTCCAGCCGGAACTTCCAATTTTATGCGCTTGTGGCGTAGCGGGACTGGATTCCGGCCATCATTCCGCCAAGGAAAATATTTGGCTGGAAAATTATAAAAACGGCATCAAATTTACCATCGCCACACTGTATCAGGCGGCGAACGCTTCCCCGGCTTGGGGAAATCCATAACGGTTTCAAACGTTATTTTTGTAACAAAAAGGAGCATGCCTTATGAAACGATTTTATCGAATAATCGCTCTGTTGCTAATTCCAGCGCTGGCAGCGGCTGTTTTGGCCGGGTGCGGCAGCCAGCAGGATTCCGACGCTTCGGAGAAGGACAGCCTTATTTTCAGCATCAACGCCGATATTGTTACCACTGACTGCCATATGGCTCGGGACACTGTCTCTGGTATCGTTCATTATCAGATGTATGAAACCTTGGTACGCAATCAGCCTGGCGAGGGTTTGGTTCCTGGTCTGGCTAAGGAATGGAGCTTTTCTGAGGATAATACCCAGATTCTTTTTACGCTTCAGGAGGGGGTTTTGTTCCACAACGGCGATGAGATGACTGCTGAGGATGTGGCGTTTTCTCTCAATCGGGCCATTGGCTCGGCGTTTACCAGCAGCTATAGCAATACCATGGACCGGGCAGAAGCGGTGGATGATACCCATGTTCGGCTGTATATGAAACAGGCTTTTGGCCCAGTCCTGCAATGTCTTTCGGCCTCTTGTATGGGGATCGTCAGCAAGCGGGCGGTAGAAGAACTGGGAGATGAAGGTTTTGCGGCGGCGCCGGTGGGCACAGGTCCTTATCGGTTGCTCCAGTGGCGCAGTGGAGAAAAAATTGAAATGGAGGCCTTTTCGGACTATTGGCGAGGCAATCCGGCCATTCACAATCTGACTTTCAGCATCATGACCGATAAGAATACCGCCGCTATTGCTCTGGAAAGCGAAGAGATCGACGTGCTTTATAGCCCGGATACCGCCGACCGGGAGCAGTTGTCCTCTTTGGATAACGTGCAATTTTTGGACGGAGACGGTTCGCTGTATATGTGGGTGATAGCCTTTAACAATGAGAGTGAGATTTTTTCTAATAAAACCTTGCGGGAGGCCATAAGCTATGCCATTGACCGGGAAGAAATGGTAGTTGGATTTTTAGACGGCTTTGGCGAAGCGGTGGAAATGCCTATCGTACCTAGTATCCCAGGTTATGATCCCACTTTTGAAAATCATCCTCTAGATTTGGAAAAGGCTAAGCAGTTGATGGCTGACGCCGGTTATCCCGATGGATTGACGGTGACGATCAAACTAAACCAGAGCTCCAGCTATACCCGTCCGGCTGAAATCTTACAGGCTCAGCTGCGGAAGATCGGCGTTAATTTGGAATTTGAGCTGATGGAACGGGCGGCCTTCCTTCAGGACGTAACTACCGATTGCAACTATGACGTCACTTTGTTTATGTTTACTGCCGGGTATACAGACGCAGATTATGTTCTTTATGGCCGGATGCACAGCAGTAATCTGGGAGGCACCAACTACCTTAAGTACAGCAATCCCCAGGTGGACCAGCTGCTGGATCAAGCGCGGGCTTCCTCCGATTCGGAAGAACGCGAACGACTGTACTGGAAGGTCAGTGAATATGTTCGGGACGATGTGCCTTTTATTCCGCTGTTTACTGACAATGTATGCATTGCCGCCAACAGTAAGCTTACCGGCGTTGTGCCTAATGTCAACGAAGCTCACTATGTGTTTGACTATGCCTGGAAACAGTGATCGGGTATAGAATCCAGGAAAATAGCTGCTGGGGCGGGGTTTTCCGCCCTGGCGGTCCTGCAAGGGAGGTTACGCATGTTTCATTATATTGGGAAACGGCTTTTGATGATGATTCCCGTGATTTTAGGAATTTCTTTCATTATTTTTACGATTATGAATTTTACTCTTGGCGACCCGGCCCGGATGATTTTGGGAGAGGACGCCTCACCCCAGGATGTGGCCGCGCTGCGGGAGGAGCTGGGGTTGAACGGCCCTTTTCCTCTTCGGTATTTCAACTATGTAAAGGATGCCGTGCAGGGAGATTTTGGAACGTCCTACCGAAACCGCCAGCCGGTGTTTCAGGAAATCTTTGACCGGTTTCCTACCACGTTTAAGATTGCATTTTTCGGGATCCTGATCGCTGTATTTGTTGGGCTGCCCATTGGCATCCTTTCGGCGGTTAAGCAGTACAGCATCATTGATACGGTGAGTACCATGGGGGCTATGCTGCTCACAGCCATGCCGGGATTTTTTGTAGGGATGCTTTTGATTTTGGTGTTTAATCTTCAGCTGGATTTGCTTCCCGCCACCGGTATTGACAGCTGGAAGCATTTTATTTTACCTTCTATGGCGGTGGCGTCGGTGACGATGGCGACTTTTATCCGGATGACTCGTTCAGCCATGCTGGAGGTAATTCGGCAGGACTATGTCCGCACGGCCCGCGCCAAAGGCGCAGGCCGGAGCCGTATCGTATTTCGCCATTGCCTGCGGAACGCGCTTCTGCCCATTGTGACGGTTATCGGTATGAACTTTGCCCACCAGCTGGGCGGGACAGTGATGATTGAGGCGGTGTTTGCCATTCCAGGTCTTGGCTCTCATATGGTCAACGCCGTCCGGCAGAAGGACACCCCTGTGGTCATGGCGGCGGTGATCTTTGTGGCTGTGGTAGCAGGGTTTGTGAATCTGTTGGTGGATGTGCTGTATACCTATATTGATCCCCGGGTTAAGACTCAGTACACCAAAGGATGAGGAGGGAATTATGGAACATCAACAGGGAAAAAAGAAGCGGAGCCAGCTGAGTTTTATCTGGTTCCGATTTCGGAAAAACAAGTTGGCGATGATTGGCTTGGCCATATTCCTGCTTATGGCGGCGCTGTCGGTTTATATCAGCATCTTTGGAGATTATGAGGAAGCCATCACCATGAATGTAACGAATAAATTCCTTCCGCCCAGCGGGGAGCATTTGTTTGGCACCGACCAATACGGCCGGGATCTCTTCAACCGGATGCTGTTTGGCGGACGAATTTCTCTTTCGGTAGGGCTGTTGACCATGGTGCTTTCCCTGGCAGCCGGTTCGCTGATTGGCGCGGCCGCCGGATATTATGGCGGCAAGATGGATGATTTGCTTATGCGGATTATGGATGTGTTTTTAGCCATTCCCAGCACTTTGCTGGCCATTTCTATCGTCACCGCCTTGGGGCAGGGAATGTTTAATCTGCTATTGGCAACCGCCATTTCCCAGATTCCCGCCTTTGCCCGGGTGGTACGCTCGGCTATTCTTACCGTAAAGGGACAGGATTATATCGAAGCGGCTCGAGCCTGCGGCACTAGTGGCGGACGGATTATTTTGCGGCATATT
>CATJIY010000048.1 GCA_949740695.1 uncultured Eubacteriales bacterium | reverse complement strand
GCAAAAACAGGGCGTGTTAGACGCGCGAAAATCCTCGGAATACAGTCGGGCCGTTTTGGCGTTAACCGCTTTGGGACAGAACCCGGCCCAGGCGGCGGGCTATGATTTATTGGCTCCCTTATTTCATAAGGAAACTGTTCTACGTCAAGGGATTAACGGGCCGGTTTACGCTTTAATCGCCCTAGATAGCGGAGACTATGCCTGCCCGGAGGGGCTGCGGCAAAGCTATCTGGAAGAGATTCTTTCCCGCCAGATGGAAAGCGGCGGTTGGAGTCTTACCACCTCTGGCGGCGCTGCAGACGCCGACCTGACTGCTATGGCGCTGCAGGCTTTGGCCGGGTATCAAGACCAGCCAGCTGTGAAACAGGCGGTGCAAAAGGGGACCGATTGCCTCAGCCGGCTCCAAGGTACTTCCGGCGGCTTTGCCGCTGAAGGGCAGCCCAATGCTGAAAGCTGCGCCCAAGCGCTTCTGGCGATGTGCGCCCTGGGGATTGAACTGGACGATTCCCGGTTTGTTCAAGAGGGCCGCACCGTGTTGGATGGTTTGCTGGATTACCGGCGGGAGGACGGGGGTTTTGCGCACTTACCAGAAAGCGATTCCTCGGACCGGATGGCTACCGAACAGGCTTTTTGCGCACTGACTGCCCTTTTGCGTCGGGAGGCGGGAAAGCCAGGAATTTATCAGATGGCGGGAGATCGTCTGACCATTTCCCCCGCCGCCGGACTGGCGGAAAAGGACCCGTCGGTAGCGCTGCCGCCGGTGTGCGCGCCTGAGGCCGGGTTTGCCGATTTGGCTGGACTGGATCTCTTAACCCAAGATGCGGCTCTCACCTTGGCCCAGCGGGGGATTCTCACCGGCATGCCTGGCGGAATGTTTGCTGGGGAAGAAAAACTAACTCGGGCACAGTTTGCCGCTATGCTAACTCGCGCCTTGGGACTGGAGGGCCGACCCGCCGCCTTTACGGATGTGCGCTCCAGCGCCTGGTATGCTCCCTATATCGGATCTGCGTCGGCCTTTGGTCTAATTACCGGAAAAAACAGCGGCCAGTTTGATCCGGAAGGGCTGGTAACCCGGCAGGAGGCGGCAGTGATGGTGGCCCGCGCCATGGCCCTTTGCGGGGTAGAAACCCAGCTAACGCCCCAGCAGCAGGAACAGGCGTTGGCCAGCCTGCCGGACAGAGCGGAATTTTCCAGTTGGGCGGTTGAGGGCGCTGCGGTCTGCCGTCAGTGGAGATTGATTTCTGCGGAACAAAATTTTGGTCCTCGCCAGCCTATGAGCCGGGGTCAGGCAGCAATGCTAATTGTGGGCATGCTAGAGGCGGCCCAGCTGCTTTAAAAACAAGGTAAAGGAGAAAACCATGTGGTGGAAACAGAACAGAGGGAAGGTTCTCGCCCTGGCGGCGATTCTTGCTGTTTTGGCGGCTTCGTTTTGGTATGGGGGCGACGCTCCAGGACTTCAGGGGTTGCCGGAGCCGCCCGTTCTTCAACAAGGCTCGACGGTGGAGGCATTTCCGCCGGACCTTTCCCAGACAGAGATTGGCGGAGAACCAGATGTGGATGAAAATTTTGGGTCCGACCTTTCGCAACCCGTCGGACCTGCGGCACAAGATCCAGTGCCGGAACCGCTCACGCCGGAGCTGGATTCCACCGCTCAAACTCCTGCTGAGACGGAGCCGCCTCCACCAGATGCTTCTGAGGGGGAATCCCAACAGGATCCTATTTTAGAGCCGCCGCCAGCTGTAGAGGAACCCGGTCAACAGGAGTTTACTTGTACGCTTTCTGTGGGGTGCCACAGCGTTTTTGAACATCTGGACTGGTTGGCCGAAGGCAAAGCGGAGATCCTTCCGGACGACGGATGGATCTTTCCTGAGACCCAGGTGGCCTATACCCCTGGGGAAAGTGTTTTTGACTTGTTGCAGCGGGAGATGAAAACGGCGGGTATTCCTATGGAATTTTCTGAAACGCCTATGTATCAGTCCGTTTATATTGAGGGAATTTCCAACCTGTATGAGTTTGACTGCGGCGAGCTTTCTGGTTGGTTATATCTGGTAAATGGAGAGCAGTTTAGCTATGGCGCTTCCCGCCGCCAGGTGGAAGCGGGAGACAAGATTCAGTGGGTATATACCTGCGACCGAGGGCTGGAGTAAAAACGATCAAAACACTCCAGCTTCTTTCAGGAAAGGAAGTGATCTTATCCGCGACCCCTTTTCCGATTATCACCCGGCGGTCAACGCAGTTTATTTTGCCTTGATGCTGTTGTTTGCCTTGGGGTTGAATCACCCCGCCTGCCAGCTGACTTCTTTAGCCGGAGGGCTGGCGTATGGCGTTCGTCTATACGGTGGCCGGGGTCTGGCCCGGCGTATGATCTGGTTGGCGCCAGCGGCTTTGGCGGCGGCGGTGCTTAATCCATTGTTCAGCCATCAGGGGATCACCATTTTGACTTATTTTCCCTCGGGCAATCCGTTGACGCTGGAGAGCCTTCTTTACGGTTTGTCAGCAGGAGGGCTGTTGGCGGCGGTATTGATATGGTTTTCCTGCTATCATGTAGTGATGACTTCTGATAAGTTTTTATATTTATTTGGCCGGGTGATTCCGGCCCTTTCCCTGGTGTTGTCTATGACGCTGGGCTTTGTGCCAAAGGTCTCCCGTCAGTTGCGGGCGGTGACGCAGGCGCAGAGGAGTCTGGGGCGGGATCTTTCTCAGGGCGGGCTGGTAAAACGGCTTCGGACGGCGGCCGCCATCTTTTCCATCCTGGTGACCTGGTCGCTGGAAAGCGCTATTTTAACCGCTGATAGTATGCGCAGCCGAGGATATGGTTTGCCGGGGCGCACCGCCTTTTCTATTTACCGGCTGGAGGAACGGGATCAAGGGGCGTTGATCTGGCTGGCGGCTTGGGGCGTTTTTGTGGCTTTGGGCTGGGCGGCGGGGGGCTTTTCCTGGAGATATTATCCATCAGTGAGCGGCGCGGCGGTCACTCCGCTGACAGGATGCTTTTTGCTGGGGTATTTGTCCTTGTGCTTTACTCCTGTCGCCATTGGGTTTTGGGAGGATCGTCTCTGGCGGGAGAGCCGTCGCTGAATCGTCGTAGTTAAAGGAGGAGCGAACTATGGAAGGCAGTGTGGGCGCTGGAATTGCCCTAAAAGACTTGACCTTTTTTTATCCTGAACAGACCCGGCCCGCCTTGCGGGAGATTAGCCTGAGGGTGGAGCCAGGGGAGTTTTTGGTGGTGTGCGGTCCTTCCGGCTGTGGCAAGTCTACTCTGCTGCGGCAGCTCAAGCCAATTTTGGCTCCGCATGGACGCCGTCAGGGCGAAATCCTTCTGGATGGACGGCCAGTGGATCAGATGGACCGGCGGGAACAGGCCCAGCGCATCGGGTTTGTTCAACAAAATCCCGAAGGGCAGCTGGTCACCGATAAGGTGTGGCATGAGCTGGCCTTTGGGCTGGAAAGCCTGGGATATGACACGCCTGCTATCCGGCGGCGAGTGGCTGAAATGGCTGCTTTTTTTGGGATTCAGACCTGGTTTTATCAGGAGACGGCTGCTTTATCCGGCGGACAGAAGCAGCTGCTAAATCTAGCCTCCGTGATGGTGATGCAGCCGCAGCTTTTGATTTTGGATGAACCTACCTCCCAGCTGGACCCGATCGCTTCCTCTGATTTTTTGGGGGTAATCGGCCGGATCAATCGAGAGTTGGGCACCACCATTGTGCTCACCGAGCACCGGCTGGAAGAGGCGCTGCCCCTAGCTTCTCGGGTGGCGGTGATGGATCAGGGTGAGCTGATCTGTGTGGATACGCCCCGGCAAGCCGCCGTTCAGCTGAAGAAGGAAAGCCACGCCATGTTTATGGCAATGCCGGCGCCTATGCGTATCTGGGCCGCCTGCGAAACTGGAGACTTGCCATGTCCAACCACCGTAGGCGAGGGCAGGCGCTGGCTGGAGCAAGCCGCCGCCCGGCAACCTTTGAAAGCCGTTTCAGAGGAAAATCCCCTTCCGGCACAAGGCGTTCCGGTGGTTCAATGTCAAGAGCTTTGGTTCCGGTATGAGCGGAATTTGCCTGATGTGGTGAAAGGCCTGACCCTGGAGGTTCGTCCGGGGGAGCTGCTGGCTCTTTTGGGAGGCAACGGCGCGGGAAAATCCACCGCTCTCAAGCTGCTGTCCGGGCAGTACCGGGCCCAACGGGGGAAGATCGCTTGCCAAGGACGAGTAAGCGTTTTGCCCCAAGATCCTCAAACGCTATTTTTAAAAAAGACTTTACGGGAGGACCTTTTGGAGCCGTTGTCCGGTTTACACCCCGTTCAGCGGGAGGAAAAAGCCGCTAGGGTTGCCGGCTTGTGCCGACTGGAAAACATTTTAGACCGGCACCCTTATGACCTTTCTGGCGGAGAGCAGCAGCGGGCGGCTTTGGCAAAGCTCTTGCTGTTAGAGCCGGATATTTTGCTGCTGGACGAGCCGACCAAAGGGCTAGATGCGGAATTTAAGCAGGAATTGGCCGGTATTTTACGGGCTTTGTTGGCGCAGGGGGCCGCAGTGATCATGGTAAGCCATGACGTGGAATTCTGTGCTAGCTATGCCAGCCGGTGCGCTTTGTTTTTTGATGGTAATATAGCGGCTGAGGGTACGCCGGGGAGTTTTTTTTCGGGGAACAGTTTTTATACCACTGCGGCCAACCGAATGGCTCGGGGGCTGTTGCCGCGAGCGGTTACCGTCGGACAGGTTATTGCCGCCTGTGGTGGCCGGCTTCCGCCGCCGTCAACTTTGGGTGAAGAAAAAAGCATCCTTCCTCCGCAGGCGGAAACCAGCGCCGCCGCTCCATGCCCGCCGCTGTCTCGCTGGAGAAAAGTTGGCGCGCTGCTTTCCGGCCTAGGCATGGGGATTTTGCTTTGGAAGATGGCCAGTCAAACCGACTTGTCGGCTCTCAGCGCCGGACAGTTTCCGCAAGCGGCTTTGGGGATATACGGCGGCTTTTTGGCGCTAGCGATAGCATTTGCTTTGTGCGTCACCCGAAGGGGAAAGGTTTCTCCGCCGCCTCAAACGCAACGGTCCCTTTCCCGGCGGACCAAAACGGCGGCGGCGCTAATCTTATTGTGTATTCCCTTGACCCTGCTGGCGGGCCAGTTTTGGTTTGGCGGGCGAAAATATTATTTTATCGCCCTGCTGGTATTGCTGGAATGTATGACGCCCTTTTTCTTGATTTTTGAGGGGCGAAAGCCCCAGGCCAGAGAGTTGGTGCTCATTGCGGCTCTTTGCGCTTTGGGAGTGGCTGGCCGGGCCGCCTTTTTTATGCTGCCCCAGTTTAAGCCAGTGATGGCATTGACCATTCTGGCCGGAGCGGCGCTGGGGGGCGAAACCGGTTTCTTGGTGGGAGCTATGACCATGCTGGCTTCCAATATGCTCTTTGCCCAGGGACCCTGGACCCCTTGGCAGATGTTTGCTATGGGGATTATCGGCTTTTTGTCGGGAGTTCTTTTTCGGCAGGGGCGCCTGAGGCCCAGCCGCCTTTCCCTCAGCCTGTTTGGCCTGCTGGCTGCCATTGTGATTTATGGAGGCGTTGTCAATCCGGCTTCCGCCTTATTGTGGTCGGGGGAGTTGAACCGACAGATAATTCTTACCTATTATCTCACTGGTTTTCCGCTGGACTGCGTTCAGGGTGTGGCAACCTTCTTCTTTTTATGGTTGGCCGGACCGGCTATGCTGGAGAAGCTGGACCGGATCCGGCGGAAATACGGCCTGGTTTCATAGCCGGATAACGGGGGCTATTTACGGGGAAATTTTTCCGAAAGAAGGGTCGGATCTTGCATTTTTTCCGCAATCTGTTATGATAGAATCGAATAAGACAAAAACCACTTCATTCTCGGGGCGGGAAAGGAGAAGGGGATCTATGAGAAACATACTGGCGCTGGCTTTGGCCGTGCTGGTTTGTCTGTGTCTGGCTGGCTGTGAATTGCCCCAGAAGCAGCAGGAGCTTTCCGACGAGCAGGTGGTTATCCGTTTGTTGGAGTGTTTTCAAGCGAAAGATTACGAGGGTATCAAGCCCTATATTAGCGACGACAACCCTTTGCACCAGCTGTTTTCCGGGGCCAAGCAGGGCGGCGTCACAGAGGCGTTTCAGGAAGCTTTTTTCAGTGGTTCTGATATGACCTTTACCGCACAGGCAGTAGAGGGAAAGGAAGCTTGGGGTACGGTTCGGGTGACCCTGTCCATACCCGATCATTCGGAGGAGCTTTATCAAGCCATGGTTCAGGCCCTGCAAAACCAAGTGGAGACCGGGGATGGGTCTTTTCGGAATGTGGCTGGGTGGATGAAAACCGGTATGGAAGGATCAGGACGGCAGGCAGAGGAAACTTTTGAGCTGCACGTAGGCAACCGAGATGGAAACATGGTGATGGATACCAACGCCAACCGGCAGTTTTTTGCCATGTTGTGCGGCGGGTTAAAGCCTTATTTAAATCTGAGTCTGACGACCTGTACCTTTCCCGATGGAACGGTTTGGGAGCTGGTGGCGCAGGGAGACGAGTTGATTGCCATGGCCTCTCAGGAGGTGATGGACGGCTCAGACTACGATCAGGAGACCCTGGCGGTGGCCGCCCGGCAGTTTGAGGAAGCTTATGGAAGCGTTGATGGAATTTATGTTCGGGGGGCGGTGGAAGATCGTTTCTTGTACTTCCGTCTGGGAGTGGATCTCCAGAGCGCTAGCAGCTATCAGCTGGAGCAACTGGGGATTCTCAGCGGGCGGCTTACTGCTGGGTCCAATGGATGGATCAGCCTGGAAAGCACGGTCCGTGCTTTTACCCGGCAGGGGGCCAGCTGTGTTACGCAAGATCTGCTAGCGGATAATACCAATCTGTTAACCGATTCCTAATCATATTTTTTATAGAAAAAGGAGAACATGAGATGAAGTTTATGGACAAAATTAGTCGGGCGGGAATCATTCTGCTAGCTTTGGGCATCGGGCTTTTGTGCGTTTCGGTGAAAGATACCATTACGTCTTTCAAGACGCCGGTAAGCTTTGAAGAGCTAATGGAACGGGAAGTTCAGCCTGGAGATCATGTGCAAGGCCGGGTGCCGTTGCTGCTGGATTCCTTTGCCCTTGAGCAAACCTGGACCGAAAACAAATCTACCAATTCCCGCACCCCCAAAAAGACCTCCCATGGCTATTATGTGATGGTGTGTTTTGAGGGTAATATGGCGCTGTCGGTTGGCTCCAGCAATATTTCGGCGGCTAACAGTCTGGTGGATCAAACCTATGGTTATATGGAAAACGGCAATCCTCCGGTTTCTGATCTGGAAATCGACGGCCGGGTGGTAGAGATGGAGGAGGATTTGGTCAAACTCTATCGGGAAGAGATGTTGGACTATTACGGATATACCGAGGAAGAACTGGACGCTATGGGCACGTTGTTGTTAGTGGAGGGCAGAAGTTTTCTCACGATTCAGATTTTTTGTGCGGTAGGCGCGGTTTTTACCATTTTGGGTTTGGTATTGGTGATCCGCAAGTGGCGTAAAGCCAGCGCCGCTTCGTTCGATGAGGGAATTTATACCTCAGTAGAGAGCTAATCCTGGAAAAAGGTCTAAAAACGCTCGCCAGAAGGCGGGCGTTTTTTGCCATGTATTTAGTAGCAATAGCCGTTTATTTCTGCCGGCTTGACAACCGGTCCGGCTTCTGCCAAACTGATCGGGAAAGGAGAGAGCGATGTGGAAGTATCTATTCAATTGGAACCTGGGCGCCGTCAGCCACGAATCGTGATTTATACCAGTGAAGTGACACCCGAGGTAACCGCGCTGGTTCAGCGGCTGGAGGAACGGGAGCTGTTTCGGATTACCGGACATCAAGAAGGGTTGGTGCGGTTGCTGGAGCCGGAGGAAATCTTTCGGCTATACACGCAGGGCGGGAAGGTTTATGCCCAAACTGGGGAGGGCGATTATCTGGTTCGGCTGCGGCTGTATGAATTGGAGCAGCGGTTGGATTCAAGCCAGTTTGTACGTATTTCCAGCGGAGAAATTGTGCAGCTGAAGCAGGTGCGGCATTTTGATCTGAATTTTGCCGGGACTATTCGGGTCATGTTGAATTGTGGAACGGTATCCTATGTATCCCGGCGGTATATGGCAAAAATAAAAAGAGCGCTGGGTCTTTAACAGGGAGGGGAAGATTTTATGAAAAAGCAACTGGTATTATTGTGTCTGACTGGTGCGCTGGCAGGAGTCTTTATTACGGTGATCATATCCATTGTGATATCTTTTTTGATTGGAGACGGCGGGTATTATCCTGTATCGCCTCAGCTGGAAGCCACTTTGGGCAGTACCTTTCGGGCAGTGGTTGTACAGACTGTGACAGCCGCGTTTTATGGCGCGGTATGGGGCGGGGCTTCTCTAATCTGGAAACGGGAACGGTGGAGCCTTTTGCGGCAGACAGTAACCCATCTGTGCCTTATGCTGATAGTAACCCTTCCAGTGGCCTGGGGGTTGGGATGGATGGGCCGGAGCTTGGCGGAAGCGTCGGTTTACGCGGGGATCTTTTTGGCGATTTACGCCATTATCTGGGGAAGTTCTTTTTTGGCGATGCACCGGCATATAAAAGAGATTAACCGCAAATTGGGAAGTTGAATATAAAAATTAAAAAACAAAGCGCCTGCAAGCCGCAGGCGCTTTGTCAGCTTAGTGTAGCGCGTTTTATTGCTTTTCTTCGCCGCAGCGGCACAAAAAATGCAGCACCACCATGGCAGCGGCGGCTATCGCCATAACCGAACCCACGATGATCGCGATATTCCTGCCGGTCTTGGCGGGACAGTTGTGAACCGGACATTTTCTCATAGGGCAGCACTCCTTTTCCTTCCTGTGGCCTTTGACCTTCCAGCTTGCTGTCAGTCGGACAACAAATACTAAAATTAGTATACCGCATTTTTTATCAGGATGCAAGGGAGCCTTTGTCAATTTTCCGTTAAGATGGGAAAGTTTTTCTTTTACGCTCCTGGCAGACACAGTAAATGGCTGGAGAAGGATCAAATTTAACTTTCAAAAGGATTGCGATATTGAGTCTCAAAAAATCATAGATTTTTTGAGACAGGCGCCCGTAGCGCCCGAACTGCGTTAAGCACAGCTAATACCATAACGCCTACATCGGCAAAGATGGCCCACCACATATTGGTGATTCCAAAAGCGGTAAACACCAGGCAGAGCGCTTTAATCCCTAAGGCCAGAATAATATTCTGTTGAACAATCGTCAGTGTCTTTCGAGCAATGGCTATCGCCAGGCTGAGCTTGCGGGGATCGTCGTCCATCAGTACCACGTCAGCCGACTCAATGGCGGCGTCCGAACCCATGGCGCCCATAGCTACGCCCACATCTGCCCGGGTAAGCACCGGCGCGTCGTTGACGCCGTCTCCCACGAAAAGCAAAGTTTTTCCCGGGCGCTTTTCTGCCAACAGCGCTTCTACTTGATTGACCTTATCCTGAGGCAGCAGCCCGGCATAAAACCGGTCTAATCCTAAGGCTTTGGCAACCGGCGCGGCAGCGGCGGGACTGTCTCCGGTGAGCATTACCGCCGGGGAAACCTCTTGTTTTCGAAGGGCGGCTACCGCTTCTTTCGCGCCATCTTTGGGTAGGTCGGCAATACATACCGCGCCAAGATATTTCCCCTCCTGCGCCACGTACACTACCGTCCCGCTAGAAGGGGCTTCCGGAAGAGACAAGCCCAGACGTGCGATCAACCGGGCGTTGCCAGCGGCAACTGCCGTTCCATCCACCTTAGCGGTAACGCCGTGACCAGCGATTTCTGTGACTTCTTCCAAGGTATGCCGGGCGGGGTCTCCGCCCCAGGCTTCCCGCAGGGAGCGGCTGATGGGGTGGTCAGAATGGGTTTCAGCTAAAGCGGCCAGTTCTAGTAATCGGCTTGGTTCCACCCCTTCTGCGGGCAGCAGTTGAGAGACAGAAAATTTGCCTTGCGTCAAAGTTCCCGTTTTGTCAAAGACAACGGTTCCGGCTTTTGCCAGACCTTCCAGATCAGAGCCGCCTTTAATCAAGATTCCTTTGGCGGAAGCGCCGCCGATTCCCCCAAAAAAGCTGAGAGGAATGGAAATTACCAGTGCGCAGGGGCAACTGATGACCAGAAAGGACAGCGCTCGGTAGATCCATACGCCCCATTGAGCAGAATGGCCCGCCGCCATAGCAGCCAGAGGCGGAGCCACTGCCAAAAGAGCTGCGGCAAGACAAACGGCAGGGGTATATACTCGAGCAAATCGGGTGATGAAAGCTTCTGAACGGGATTTTTTCATGGCGGAGTTTTCCACCAGGTCCAAGATGCGGGCTACTGTGCTTTCTCCATAAGGGCGGGTGGTGCGCACCCGCAATACTCCGGTAAGATTGACACAGCCGGAAAGTACCTCACTGCCAGGCGCAATCTCCCGAGGGAGGCTTTCTCCAGTGAGGGAAGCGGTATCCAGGGCGGAGGTTCCCTCTTCTACGATTCCGTCCAGCGGCACCCGCTCCCCAGGCCGGATTAAGATGAGACTGTTCGGTTCCACCGCTTCGGGGGAACAGTCGGAAAGGCCGTTTTCATCTTCTAAATGGGCCACCTCGGGCCGGATATCCATTAAAGCGGCGATGCTTCGACGGCTTTTTCCAACGGCAATGGACTGAAATAGTTCGCCAGTCTGGAAAAACACCATCACCGCCACCCCTTCCTGATATTCGCCCAGGATTACCGCGCCGATGGTGGCGATTGCCATTAAAAATTCTTCGTCGAACACTTCCCGATTGACTACGCCATGAACTGCACCAAGCAGTACGTCATATCCGGCGATTAGATAGGGAATCAACCATAGTAGCTGCCAAAGGCCCTCCAAGGGAAAAACCAGCAGCAGTCCGGCGGCGGCCGCCGACAGCAGGATACGAATCAACATGATTTTCTGCTTGGCAGACATATCTCATCCCTCCTTTGAAAAATCAGAAGAAGATTTCGCAGTCCCGCTCCACCTTTTTGCAGGCTTTTTTAACAGCGGGCATCACCTCTGTCGGGTCGGAGCCTTCGGTAAACGTTACTTTCATCTTTTGCGTCATAAAGCTGACCGCAGCGTCGGCCACGCCATCGGTCTGCTTGGCGGCAGTTTCCATTTTAGCGGCGCAATTCGCGCAGTCCACTTCGATACGATAGGTTTTTTCCATAAAAATTCTCCTTTTTTAGTTGGAATGATTGGCTTCATGAAGATGCTCCATGCCCATGCTGAGGATGGAACGGACATGCTCGTCGTCCAGGGAGTAAAAAATACTTTTGCCCTCCCGGCGAAAGCGAACCAGCTTGGCATCCTTTAAAATACGCAGTTGGTGGCTTACCGCCGATTGGGTCAGCCCCAATAGCTTTGCCAGGTCGCAAACGCACAGCTCGCTTTCAAACAGAGCGTATAAAATGCGGATACGGGTGGAATCGCCAAACACCCGAAAAACTTCAGAAAGATCATACAAACTGTCATCATCCGGCATCATTTCCCGCACTTGGCGAATATGTTCTGGATGCTGGTGTTCTTGTTGGCAGACCGGCGGATTACCAGCGGCGTCAAAAAATAGAGACATAGAGCGCTCCTTTCAACAAATATATGAACATTTGCTCATGCGTTTATTATATTCAAGAAAATTGGATTTGTCAAGAGAAATTTTTATTTTAAAGGCAGAAAAATATCCCTCTTTGCGCACCGCACAAAGAGGGATGGTTTTTGGTGTTTCGCCAGATTTTACCCTAGCCGGACCTCTTTTGCCTCTTCCGGCAAAAAAGCTCCCTTCATGTCATATTTGTTATAGCCCGAATAGTCGGAGGAAGCCCGGCCGCTGAGAAAATAGCTGCGAATAAACCGTTTGCCGTCCACACAGGTCCAGTTTTCTCCGTCCCAAACGTGACCGTCCTCATCGCTCTTTTTTTCAGAAAGCACCAGGTCTACCTGCCGGTTGTGGTTGGCCATCAGATCCACCAACTGGTCATAGGTCAGGTCTTTTTCCTGCTTTTCAATGATATCGTTGACTTTCATGCAATCCCACTCTTTCAGCCTACATAGCCAGCTTTTTGTAAAATTTCCAGAGCTTTCGAGTAGTTGGCCTGGCTCATCATCACTAGGGGACCGGTACAGCCCATGCCGGTCTCGGCATAGATGCCTGCTTTCCAGAGGGCTTTGGCCGCATCCTCCAGATCCATCACTTCAATGCCTGGAATACTGGCGGTGCAAGGCTCGGCAGGAGGCGCTTTGATCTCTTCTTCGGCTGCCGGCTTGGCTGCCGCTTTGCGCTGGGCAAGAATCTCTTTTAGTCCGGCCTTTTCAGCGGAGGCAAACTCCCGCTCGGCCAGATCAAACACCTTGCCCCGCACCATCTGGGCGGCGTAGACAAGCGCATTGGCGATCAGCGGCGCGCCACTGGCTCGAGAAATGATGTGGATCAACTTGCGATAGCCCTTGCCGATACCAGGGCCATAGCCATAGCCGTTGGCCTCAAAGCTTCCGCCTGTGGTATAGGCGCTGAGCATTTTAATCAACACGTTTCCGGTGAGCGAGTCACAGACCAGCACGTCGGGGGTGCCTTGCAGCACATCGTTGCCCCGGAGGACCGCGCCGCCGTCCGCCCGGGCGGATTCCGCCCAGCGGAAAGCGTAACCGCCAGCTTTTAGCTGGTTGAGGGCCATTTCGGTTTGGCGGGCGCCATCCACATTCAGGATACCGATAGAAGGGTCAGCAAGGCCAGCGGCTTTGGCGGTGATAATGCCGTAAATGGCGTTTAGAATCATGCCTTCAATCCGGTCGGCGCTGGAGGTGCCGGTGGTAGTGGCAATAAACATTTCCTTGCCTTTCGCGGGGGTAACTGCCCGGCCTACGGTGGATACCCCAATGGGGAAGGGGAAATGCATGGTCACCGCGCCGTCTACCTGGCCGGCGTTGATCATGGCTTCCATGACCTTGTGGCCTTCTTCTTCGTTGCTCACCTTAATTGTGGTGACTCCTGGCGCCTCCAGAGTTCCGATATAATAGACGTTCACCCCCTGGGCGGCGGCCATTTTGGCAGCTTGCATGGCGTTTTCTTCTCCATGTTCGCTGCCCATACCGGTGAGGGCGATTTTAGGTTTGGGACCAAAAGAGCCGGTCTCCAGTCCCTCTGCCATTTGTAAAAACGCTTTGGCAATGGTTTGTTCCAACTGCTTCATACCGGTCACCTGCCTTATTCGGCCTGAGCCAGCAGAGCGGCGGCAAACTCCTTCATGGCCTTGGCAATCATGGACTTGACCTGTTCTTCCGAAACGCCGGTTTCTGACTGCTCCGGCCCGGAGTTGGCCTGAACCACAAAGGATACTCCGTCAAACAGGTTGGTCATCCGGCCAAGGAATAGCGAGCCTTTGCCAATAATCATTACCCGCTGAACTTTTCCGGCCATCAGATCTTCTCGGGCAAAGCCCAGATAGGGAACACCCGAGGGAATATGCCCCTGGGTGGGGGCCCAGCCGGTGAGGCCGTGTTTTACTGGGAAGGTAGCCAGATCGGCTTTTTCCAGTTCTCCCCGCTTAACAGCCAGAGCGGCAATCATCTTATAATTAGACAGGGGCACGTCTCCAGCTCCGGCGGGCTTGGTAATGTCCGGATTCTGCATCTCGGGAGAATATTTGTCAATATCGGTAATTTTTAATCCCGCTTTTTCCAGCGGAGTAGTTACCAGAGAAGAAATGACCGCCTGGGGCGCCGAGCCAGTGCCCACGGTGTGCCGGCCAAGGATTTGAAGATTAAATTCCGGGCTGACGCCGTCGTCCCGGGTAATAACAACGGCAAAACCGCCGATCATATCCTCTAAAGCAGGCAGGCCTTTTTTCACATGGTCTTTTCCATTCATACCCAGCTTGGCGGTGCAGCCGCCGGCAGTGACTACAACGGTTTCATAAGCGCCCGCCGCCACAAGAGAAGCGGCCTCCACAATGGCGTGGGCAGGACCGGCGCAAAAGCCTCTGGAATCGGAACCGGTAGCTCCAGTAAGGCCGGCGATTTCGGCCGCCGCTTTGGCAAAGTTGCCGCCGCCCCGCTGGTTCATGTCGCCGCAGGCCTCTTCAGCGCAGTCGATGACATATTCCACATCGCTCTTTTGGATACCGGCGTTTTTCACTGCGTGAAGCAGGGACAGAACCGAAGAGGCTTTGGACACCAGATTTTCGTGCATCACGTGAGCCGAGAGATTCTGGTCGATATCGTGGGCGCGGTTGACGCAGCCTACCAGTACATTGTTGTGATAGAGCGGCTCGGCGTGCTCCTCCTGAACAAAATGCTCCACTTGGCTCTTTTCTACCCCGGCGGTAATCCGGGAAAGGATGGATTCGTCCAGGATTTCGTTTTTCTCCAGGGCAGGCTTGTGAGTTGTCACAAAGTCCTGGTCCAGTTTTACCAGATCAAAGACATCGCAAGCTTGCATCAACAGCAAAAATTCCTCCTGTGGCATGATCTGACCAAACTTGCCGTAACGGCCATTGCTGTCACAGGTTTTATCGTACCAGGGCTGGGGAATCTGGGCCAAATCATCGGGGGTTTTGTTGCCGATATAGACCTGATTGGGCCAATAGGCCAAGGCTTGATCGTAGGTGCGCAGATGACTGGGCAACTCTTTCAGATAGTCGCTTTCCGGGTTGACAATCCGCTCGGTGGTCTGAGTGGTGCCGTTGTGCAGCACCATATCCGGCGTATGGGCCAGAATGTAGCTTGTGCCTTTGATTACACTTTTCATGTCGTCCACAACCTTTCTTGGATAGCGCCCGCAGGCGCGGATTTCGTTTTTATCGCCATGGATGGCGCCAATGGAAGATTTTTGCCCAGTG
>CATJIY010000047.1 GCA_949740695.1 uncultured Eubacteriales bacterium | reverse complement strand
TTGTTAGTATTTTACTCGCAGGAATGATTTTACTTTCCTTTAGTGCGGTTGCGGCATCAGAATCAGAGATTGCACCTCACGCTGAATATTGTGATTTATGCTTTACTGGAACAGTAACCGCAAAAAAGATTGTGTACGGTTCTTGGAGAAATTCGAGCAGAGAATATTGTACGCATGGTGGTGGCGCACATAGCGTAGATACCCTTCAAACCAGGTCTGCCACAAGAATTTACGAATGCAACAACCCAGATTGTGGTTATTCAAAAGAAGTATTTTTGGGCAATGAATCTCGTGTTTACTGTGAGTATAAGGGACAGTATTACAACATCACTGTAATCAAATAAACTCTGCTTTTTCGTTTCTTCGATTCTTTGCAAGAATAAAACCGGCAAGACAAGCTTTATGCCTGTCTTGCCGTATTTTTTTAGAGATCAAGCTTACCCTTCTGGATACTGGGCGTGGTCGTGATCCTCATGGCAAGCGGCGCAGTCTCCCGAGCAGCCAACGATCGGTTCAGGATCAATGCCCTGGCGCTTGTAATAGTCAATCAGAGCCGCGCGAATGGCCTCCTCGGCCAGCACCGAACAGTGAACTTTCACCGGAGGCAGACCGTCCAGCGCCTCCATTACCGCTTTGTTGGTAAGCTTGAGGGCTTCCTGAATGGTTTTGCCTTTTACCAGTTCGGTGGCCATGGAGGAGGTGGCCACTGCCGCGCCACAGCCAAAGGTTTGAAATTTTACGTCCACGATCACATCGTTTTCAATTTTCATCATCATCTTCATGATGTCGCCGCACTTTTGGTTGCCCACCTGACCTACCGCGTTGGCGTCGGGCAGTTCCCCCACATTGCGGGGATGGGCGAAATGATCCATTACTTTTTTAGAATAATCCATAGCGTATCCTCCTTATTCTGCGTGCCAGATGGGCGACATGGCCCGCAGCGTGGTTACCACCTGCTCCAATCGCTCCAAAATATAATCCACATCCTCTTCGGTGTTTTGGGGTCCCAGAGTGAGCCGCAAACTGCCGTGGGAGATCTCATGGCTCAAACCAATGCCCAATAGCACGTGGCTAGGGTCCAGGCTTCCAGTGGAACAGGCGCTGCCAGTGGAAGCGCAGATGCCGTTCATATCCAGCATCAATACCAGGCTTTCGCCTTCAATGGCGTTGATGCAAAAAGAGCAGGTGCCGGGCAGACGCTCTGTGGGGTGGCCGGTGAGGATGGTTTGGGGAAGTTTGAGCACTCGGTCGATTAGCTTTTTGGAAAGGCTTCGGAGATAAGCCGACTCTTTTTCCATATGGATTCGTTTGAGCCGGGCAGCTTCTCCCAGCGCCACGATGCCCGCCACGTTTTCAGTGCCTGAGCGGCGGCCTTTTTCCTGGCCGCCTCCAGTAATGAAAGGCGCGGGCGACAGCCCTTTGCGAATATAAATGGCGCCAACCCCTTTGGGCGCGTTGATCTTGTGACCGGAGAGCGACAGCATATCAATATTCATGGCTTTTACGTCCACTGGCACATGGCCATAAGCCTGAACTGCGTCAGTATGGAAAATCACGCCTTTTTCCCGGCACAGGGCGCCGATCTTCCCGATAGGATTTATCGTACCGATCTCATTGTTGGCAAACATAACGCTGACTAGAGCGGTATCCGGCCGGATGGCCGCCGCCAGCTTGTCCAGCTCCACCATACCGTTTTTATCCACCGGAAGATAGGTTACGTCAAAACCCTCTTTTTCCAGCGCCTGGGCGGTATAGAGAATGGCATGATGCTCAATTGCGGTGGTAATCAGATGGCGCTTGCCCTTATTTTGGGGAGAATGAAGCCAGCCCCGCAGAGCCATATTGTCCGACTCACTGCCGCAGCCGGTAAAAAAAATCTCCTCTGGCTGGGCGTTCATCAGCAGAGCCACTTCCTTGCGGGCCTCCTCTACAGCGTCGTGGCTGCTATGCCCCAAGGTGTAAAGGGTGCTGGGGTTGCCGTATTGGGTGGTAAGGAAGGGCATCATTTTTTCCAGCACCTCAGCGGCAACCGGCGTGGTGGCCGCGTTGTCCGCATAGACAAACCGGTCTTGCATAAACGATCTCCTTTCAGCGGGCGAAAGCCCGGTGTTTCTGTCGCTCTTAATATACACCTCTTTAGTGTAAATTACAACCCCTCTAACAAAAAAATCCGAAAAAATCACTTGTCCGCGCTTCTATTTTTTTGAAAGATCATTCCCAGGGGCAATAAAAGCAGCCCGATGCTGTTCCGGCGATCCAACCAATTCTGTTTCAGTTTGCCCTCCCGGGCAAAGGATGTGTATGAAAATCTCTGAAATAGGGAAAGCGCAGCCGAAAGAAAGGAGATACGCTGCCAGCGTTCAGCCGAAATCTTTTTATGAGCGCTGGCCAGTATGACGCCTCGTTCTCGTTTTCTTTGTTTTGCTGATGATAGCATATCTCGCAAAATATTACAAGGTCTTTGACATTCTCTGCTGGACAAACCGGGTCAACTGTGGTATAGTAGCGGTGATTTCAAATGGACTGCCTGTCCGGCTGGAGCTGGTCGGGTTCTCTGAAACAGGCAACGGGAGCGGCCCTTCGCTCCTGAAAAAAATGGGAAGGAGTCTTTTTATGGTTGTATACGATCCCAGCAAAGCGATTTGTTCTTGCGCCCGAGTCACCTATGGCGACGTGGTTCAGGCGGTGGCCGATGGGGTAAAAACCTTTTCTGATTTGAAGGAAAAAACCCGTGCGGCGGCTTTTTGCGGTTCCTGCACCGAACGAGTAGACGCTTTTTTCCAGCAGGCGCTGGCGGGAACGGTTACCCCGCAGGCGCAGGAGGAAGCGCTGGTGGATAAAAATTTATTGCCTGCCGCCGGTTACCGGCAGGTATGTTCCGATCTTTACTGGGTAGGGGCTTGCGACCGCAGCCAGGACCGGTTTGAAAAGCATTATCCAGTGGTTAACGGCATCTCGTTTAACAGTTATCTGCTGTTGGACCGGAAAACTGTTTTGCTGGATACGGTGGACCAGTCGGTGCGGGAGGTCTTTTTGCGCAATATAGAAGCCCTGCTGGCTGGCCGGCCGTTGGATTATTTAGTGGTTAATCATATGGAACCGGACCACTGCGCCACGCTGGAGGAGGTGCTTCGCCGGTATCCCAAGTGCCAGGCCATCTGTACTACTGGGGCGAAAAAGATGATCGCCCAGTTTTTTGGACCGCAATTGGCCCAGCGGGTTCAAGAAGTACGAGACGGTGTGTCTATGGCTGTGGGCGAGCATATTCTCTCTTTCCATGCCGCGCCCATGGTGCATTGGCCTGAAGTAATGGTTACCTACGACCGAACTTCTCAGACATTGTTTTCTGCCGACGCTTTTGGCGCTTTTGGCGCTTTGGACGGCAACTTGTTTGCCCATGAAGTGGATTTTTCCCAGGATTGGTTGGATGAGTTCCGCCGGTATTATACCAATATCGTGGGGAAATATGGTCCTCAGGTTCAGTCTTTGCTGAAAAAGACGGAAGGGATGAAAATCTCCCGCATCTGCCCTCTTCATGGTCCAGTGTGGCAGCAGGATTTGCCCTTTATTTTGGATAAATATCAAAAGTGGAGTACCTATACGCCTGAAGAAACCGGCGTTGTAATCGCTTTTGCCTCGGTTTACGGCAACACTGAGTTGGCCTGCCATGCGCTGGCTTCGGCTTTGAGCCAGCGGGGCGTGCGCAACGTGCGCATGTTTGACGTATCCCGGACCCATGCTTCTTATATCATCAGCGAGGCTTTCCGGTTCAGCCATCTGGTGCTGGCTTCGGTGACCTATAATGGCGGGCTTTTTCCCGATATGGAAAATCTGATCTTGCAGCTAAAAGCGCACAATTTGAAAAATCGCACTGCCGCATTGGTAGAAAACGGAAGTTGGGCTCCGGTGTCTGGCCGCAGGATGGAAGAATTGCTTTCCGGCGGAGGGATCACTTTGTTGCCTCAGCGTTTAAAGGTGGAATCCGCTCTGAAACAAGGACAAATCGCTCAGGTAAATGAGCTTGCCGATGCTCTGGCGGCCTCTATGAAAGAATAACCCTCCGGCTCCCGCCGCGCTCCCTATGCAGGAGAGCGGCGGAGCCTTCTTTATTTGTTACGCCTATCATCACAATCATACAGGAGGAATTATGTACGATTTATTGATTCAAAACGCCCGTATTGTAGACGGTACTGGCGCGCCCTGGTATTATGGCGACTTGGCGGTGCAGGACGGCCGGATCGCGGCCATGGGCCGGCTGGCTGGTCAAGCAGCGAAGCAAACGGTGGACGCAGCAGGAATGGTGTTGTCTCCTGGATTTATTGACTTGCACAGTCATACCGACTCCAGTCTCCCTGGATACGCGCTGGGAGAAAGCCGCTTGTTTCAGGGTGTAACCACGGATATCGGCGGCAACTGCGGCATGTCTATGGCGCCTACCGGACCAGAAACCCTGGATCTCCTGCGGGATTATATGGGTCCGGCTCCCTATAATTGGACCGGATTCGGCTCCTTTTTGGACCGAATGGAGGCGCAAAATCCCTCGGTGAATTTCGGCTGTTTGGCAGGGCACGGCACCTTACGCATTGCGGTGATGGGCTTTGCTGATACCACGGCAAGTCAGGAGCAGTGCCAGGCTATGTATCAGCTGGCAAGCAAATGCATGGAAGAGGGCGCTTTTGGTATTAGCTCAGGTCTGATTTATCCGCCGGGAAATTTTTCTGACACCCATGAGTTGGCGGAGGTGGCGAAAGCGGTAGTGCCCTATGGCGGGGACTATTGCAGCCATATGCGGGGCGAGGCCAGGACGCTGGTAAAAGCGCTGGAGGAAGCGTTGGAGACTTCCCGCCTGTCAGGAGCGCCTTTACAAGTTTCTCATCACAAATGCACCAGCAAAGCCGACTGGCAGGTTAGCGTCAAAACTACGATTGCTATGATTCAGCGGGCCCGCCGGCAGGGCATGGACGTTTGCTGCGACCAGTATCCCTATCGGGCCACTTCTACCTCCATCACCTGTAATTTTGCCGGCTGGGCCTTTGAAGGCGGCATGGAAGGACTGCTGAACCGCTTGCGCAATCCAGAGACTCGGAAAAAATTGTGCGACCAGAGTGAAGCTGGACATGTGGGCCGGTGGGGGGATATCCTGGTTTCCTGGACCGCTTGTCCGGAAGACGCCTGGATGATCGGACTCTCCTTGGAGGAAATTGGCCAACGGGTAGAACAGCGGCCTTCGGAGGCTCTGGCCGACTTGGTGCTGCGGGCCAAAGGCATGGCCGATGAGATTCACTATGGCATGTGTGAGGAAGATATTGAGTACATTCTGCCTCAGCCCTTTGTGATGATTGGTTCGGATGGCCAGGCGCTTCCTTTGACCCAACCCGGCAAGCCCCATCCTCGGAACTACGGAGCGTTTACTCGAGTGCTGGGTTATTATTGCCGGGAACGTAAGGTGATTTCTTTGGAAACTGCAGTGGCCAAAATGACGGGCATGCCTGCCAACCGGCTGGGCCTGCTGGACCGGGGCTTGCTTCGTCCTGGCATGCGGGCCGATCTGACCCTCTTTGATCCGGATACCGTGGAGGACACCCCTTCCTTTGACCATCCGCAGCAGGCTAGCAAAGGGATTCATCAGGTCTATGTCAACGGTGTGCTTTCCGCTCAGGATGGCCAACACACCGGCGCCAGGGCGGGCATGGTGCTTCGCAAAGGCATCAATACTTAAAGAAAATCAACGCCCCGCCGAGCCGGGCTTGGCGGGGTAGATTTGGGAGGAATCTTTATGCCTGATTTGGAACAGATCCGCCGGCGGTTTCAGCAGGATAGTTACGCCTGCCAGGTCACTGGCGTTGTTATTGAAGAGGCCGGGCCGGGATATGCCAGGTGCAGCCTTAAAGTAGAACCAAAGCACCGCAACGCGGTGGGGCAGGTGATGGGCGGCGTGCTGTTTACCTTGGCGGACTTTGCTTTTGCAGTAGCCGCCAACAATGACGGAACATTGACAGTGACGGCAGTGAGTCAGATTAGCTTTCTTAGCAAGGTACAGGGAGACGCTCTGACTGCGGAATGTAAGCTTTTGCGGGATGGCCATCGTAGTTGTTTTTATGACACTGCCATTCGCGATGGAACTGGGAATTTGGTGGCGGTGGTCAGCAGCACCGGCAGGCACATTCAGCATGTTCAAGAAGAGAAAGAATAGCGCTTGCTTTTCCCTCGCCCGCTGGCCGGAAGGGGGTTCTTGTAAATTTTCTTCTGCGCCTCTTGCATTTTTGAAAATTCCTGCTATACTATGGTTCAAACAACAGAATAGACTCCATTATCCAGAGCTGCGGTAGAGGGTTCGCTCAATGACCGCACACCAACCTGTCCAGTGAGATGAAGGTGGTTCTGCGAACATCGATAAGGAGCGGCTTGTGTCGAAAGCGTCGAATGTCAAGACTCCTTTTTCGGGGGTCTTTTTTGTTTCTAAACAGAAAGAAGGAAGGAAACAACTATGGCAGACAAAAGAATTTTTACTTCGGAGAGCGTTACCGAGGGGCATCCAGATAAGCTGTGTGATCAGGTTTCCGATGGGATTTTAGATGCGGTGCTGGCAAAGGATCCCGCCGCCCATGTGGCCTGCGAGACCTTTGCCACCACTGGAGTGGTGACAGTGATGGGGGAGATGACCACCAGCACTTATGTGGATGTGGAATCCATTGTTCGGGAGACGGTGAAAAAGATCGGCTATGACGGCTCGGGAGACAGCTTTGACTACAAGACTTGCGCGGTGCTTTCAGCGATTCACGGCCAGAGTCCGGATATTGCTATGGGGGTCAATAACGCCATGGAAAACCGCATTGGCGGCGGAGATGCGCTGGATCTGATTGGTGCGGGGGATCAGGGCATGATGTTTGGCTATGCTTGTCGGGAGACCGAGGAGCTGATGCCCGCGCCTATTACGTTTGCTCATGAGCTGACTCGCCAGCTGGCTGCGGTGCGCAAGAGCGGCAAGGCGCCCTTTTTGCTGCCCGACGGTAAGAGCCAGGTTACCGTTCAGTATGATGAGGCTGGAAAACCCGAACGGGCGGACACTGTAGTAATTTCCACCCAACATTTGGCGGAGGCCACGCTGGAGCAGGTGCGGGAGGCGGTGATTGAAGAGGTCATCAAACCCTGCTTTCCGAAGCGAATGTTGGATAAGGATACTAAAATTTTTGTCAATCCCACTGGCCGGTTTGTCATCGGCGGGCCCCAGGGAGAT
>CATJIY010000046.1 GCA_949740695.1 uncultured Eubacteriales bacterium | reverse complement strand
TTTGGAGGACCGGAGGTCAGCTTTGACGGGGAGAGGGTTTTAGAGGACACGGCGGCGGATTTTGTGTTGTGTGGAGAGGGAGAGGAATCGTTTTCTCAGCTTTGCCTTGCGTTAATGGGACAAAAAAGCCTGTCTGAGGCGTCTTCGCTGATTTATCGGGACAAGGACGGCGTGCGGAAAAATCCGCAGGGGGAGCCCCTTGATTTGGGCAAGCTGCCTTTTGTATATGAGGATTTGGGGCTATATGAAAACCGTATCCTTTATTATGAAGCTCAGAGGGGCTGCCCCTTTCGCTGCCAATACTGTCTGTCCTCAGTGGACAAGGGCGTCCGCTTTCAACCGATTGACAAGGTGAAACGGGAACTGTCCTTTTTTTTAGAGCACCGGGTCAAGCAGGTAAAATTTGTTGACCGCACCTTTAATGCCAACAGTCGGTTTGCCATGGAAGTTTGGCGGTATCTCCATGAACACGACAACGGTGTGACCAATTTTCATTTTGAGATTGCCGCTGATTTGTTGACGGACGGGATGCTCGATTTTTTAAAAGGAATCCGGCCGGGACTTTTTCAGTTTGAAATCGGCGTGCAGTCCACCAATGACCAGACGCTGCATGCCATTGATAGGAAGGGCTCTTTCGTCCGCATTTGCCAGGCGGTTCATAAACTCCGAGAGGGGAAGGGGATTCATCTGCATCTGGATTTGATCGCCGGGCTTCCCTATGAGGACTTTTCCAGCTTTCGAAATTCCTTTAACGACGTATACCGTTTGGCTCCCAACCAGTTCCAGCTTGGCTTTTTGAAACTCTTAAAAGGCTCTGGGCTGCGGAGGGATCAAAGGGATTACGGAATCGTCTGCCGGGATACGGCGCCTTACGAGGTGCTTGAAACCGATGCGTTGCCTTTTTCAGATATGCTGCGACTAAAGGGAATTGAAGAACTGGTAGAAACCTATTACAATTCCAACCGGTTCCAAAAAAGCTTGGGGTACTTGACGGCCCTTTCAGAGACTCCTTTTGATTTTTTTGAAAATTTCCGCCAGTTTTATCAAAGGAATGAACATCATTTGCGCCCCCATTCCAAGGTGGAGCAGTATGACGCTTTGTACGAGTTCGGCCGGCAATTGCCGGGATGCGACGATGGAAGGCTCCGCTGGCTGATGAAATTCGATCTCTATTCTCACGAAAAGGCCAAAAAGCTTCCCCAGTGGTTGACGGAGGACTTGACAAGAGAGAGAAGGGAAGAAATTTACGGATTTTACCGGCGGGAACTGGAAAGGGGAACGCTATTAGAAGAATATCAGGGACTTGACCCCAAACAGGTCTATAAAATGGCTCATGTGGAGATTTTTCCGTTTAACCCTTGGACAGGCCAGCAAACAGAGACGGCAGTTCTATTTCATTATCGTCGCTTGGACTTGCTGGGAAATGCGGAGGCTTGCCCGATTTGTCTGTAATAGCTCAGGCTGTTTTAGGGACAAGTCAATTTATTCGCAACAATTTTTATGGGAGATGCAACAGAACGCCCAGCGGAGGACACTGATATATTGCAAAGTATTTTAGAGACTTCGCTGCGGCTTAACAATGAGGTGAGGAAATTGTCAGAACTCCAAAACCTTGTTCTTGTAGCGAAAAAAGGCGATAAAAACGCTTTTGCGCAGCTCTATCAACATATTTACAAGGACTTGTATAAGTTTGCCTATTATGTGCTGAAAAATGATCAGGATGCGCAAGATGCGGTGAGCGACGCGGTGATGGACGCTTATGCGGGCATCTCCAAGCTGAAAAACGCCGATGCATTCCGCAGTTGGATGTTTAAAATCCTTTCGGCCAAATGCAAACGGAAGCTCAAAAGTTATGTCGTCCGGAATCAGCAAAGCGATTTGGAGGATGTGGAACTTGCTGTGAGCGGTTCCGAAGAATCGCTGGAACTGAAACAGGCGCTCGCTTCTTTAAGCGATGAGGAGCGCATGATTGTGTCGTTGACGGTGTTCGGCGGGTATGACAGCGCTGAAATTGGAAAGATGCTCCATCTAAACCGGAATACCGTGCGCTCTAAGCACAGCCGCGCGCTTGCAAAGATGCGGACGGTACTCACGACAGAAAATATAGGAAAGGAGGAAGGCGGACATGCGGATCGATCCAAAAATAAAGAGAGATTTTAACCTGACGGGCGAGCAATTAGAATTTATGGAAATGCTGCGAAAAGAAGCGGAAACGATACCAGTGCCAATGATATTGGAGCCGGATATGGTCAAGCAACGCCTTCCCTCCAAACCAAAAACGCCGGCGTGGAGGGTTTTATCCCCCGTTATGGCGGCAGTTGCCGCTTGCTTTGCGGTGCTGGTGGTGGGACAGCAGACCATTGGGAACATTTTCAACCCCGGAATTGTTTCCGCTCCGGGGATTACCGATTCGATGATCGAGCCCAGCTTTTTGGAGCCTTCCGACAGTTCTGTCTCAGATCCCTCCTCCGATCAGAACGCCAACGCATCCAATCAGCAGTCATCCTCTTTGCCGGAGGATAATTTGAGTCAGACTGTGGAGAGTAAAACGGGTTCAGACACATCGTCCGCTTGGAAGGAGCCGGCTTCTTCCAACGCCACCCAGCCTTCTAATGGGGGAAGCGTTTCTTTACCTCCCAGCAATCCGGAGAATCCCGGTGGAGGAGAAATCGTTTCTACGGAATACAGTTCCATCTACCAGAAAATCCAGCAACTTAACGGCAAAAATCCGGCTCAGGTGAAGGGCGTCGCCCGCGCTGCCAACTTTTCCGCTATTTTTGGAAACAATTCCTCTTTGTTGTCCACGAGACAGACAGACGTGGGAAGCCAGACAGATACCGCGCAGTTTGACGGGAAATATATTTACGCCATTTCGGAAAGCGTTGCTACAGGGGCTCAGTCGGTCGTCATTTATCAGGCGGATGGAGAGAACGGCCGGTGGGCGGCGGAATTGTCTGTCGATTTCGGAATGCAGAGCAACAGCCAGTACGAATTTACCGATATTCATCTTTTGAATTGTTACGTGAACCAGGGACAGCTTACTGTAGTGGGCTCCGCTTCCTATAAACGCGCTGGGAGTGCGGCGCCGGTAGATGGTTCCAATATCATGACCGCTGTCGCGACTTATGATATTTCAACCCCGGAACATCCGGTTTTGATTTCCAATGTGTATCAGGACGGCATTTTGTTGTCTTCCAGATTGTCCGGCGGATTCTTATATCTGGTGACCCGCAAGACGGTTTCCGACCCGGTTGGAGCGTTGCCTGAATCCTACCTTCCTCTCCAGATGGCCAATGGCCGGTACCGTACTGTTTCCACTGACGATATCCATATCAGTCCGTATGCGGAGAGCCCTTGCTATATTGTCGCGTCTTCTATTCTTTTAAAACAGCCGGCTTCCTTTTATGATACGGCGGCCATTTTAGGGGACAGCAGCGAGTTGTATATCAGCGACAGCAACATCTATTTAGCCGATTATACCTATCGCGGCGGCAATACCTATACCACCATTGTTCAATGTGGCTACGGCAAGGGGAATTTTGATTATATCGGCGGAACGGCGCTTTTGGGACGGCTTTACAACTCAGAGGCGATGGAAGAGTATCAGAATGCTTTACGGGTCATTACGACGCGGGGAAACAACAATACTTTATACGTCTTAGACGACCGTTTGACACAAATTGGCGGAATGGAGGATGTGACAGAGGGGCAAAAGCTGAAGTCCGTTCAATTCCACCGGGAAAAGATATATTTTGTGACGGCAGAAGAATCCAATTCGGTTACTTTGCTTGATGTTTCCGATGTGGCGCAGTCTGTAAAAGTGGAAAAGCTGGGGCTTTCCGACCGCACAATGCCCATGATTCCCTTTGGGGATGACCGAATGGTCAATTTAGAACTCCAGACGGGCGCGGAACCGGGATTGAGATTGTCGCTTTATGATATGTTGTCTCCCAGGCGCATTATTATGGAAACTGCCAGCGCCCTTGTGGCGGAGGGAGACGTATACAGTGAAGCGATTGACAACCGGCAGGCGCTGTTAACGATTCCAGAACAGGGTCTCATTGGATTCAGCTACTTCAAATACGACAATAAAAAGGGAGAAAGCGGATGCTATTACCTGCTCTGTCAACTGGGAGACGATGAGGAAGTTGTGAAAAAGGTAGAGTACCGGTATCCCGGTAAGGTGTATAACCAGAGAGGCTTTGTCAAAGACAATGTGTTGTACGTGGTTAGCTCTTCCTCGATTGTGGCGTTTCAGATTGACAGTGGAAAAAATCTATGGCAAGTAGATTTTTAGTGCTCCGGTGCGACTTTTGAACCATTTGATAGTTTTAGAAAAACGATCCGTCCCATGTGCAAAAGAAATTAATCAAATCGGGGGGCACCTTTTTACAGTCCTTTTAAGACGGTTTTTGTAGGGACTGTTTATCATACGACGCTTATTGCGAAAAACTCGCAATAAGCGTCGTATTTGTTTTGTTGGTTCATTGTGATTCTAGTTTCATAAATCGAAGGGTTGCGGGCAATCTGATTGGTGATAAAAACCGGTACGGAAGGTTTTTACAAACCAATGAATGTTAGTTTACAAAGGGTTCACAATCCATACTTGACAAGAGTTTAGAAATGGACTATACTAAATTAGCACTCTAAAAGAATGAGTGCTAATTTGTGAATAAAATAAATATAACAGCCGGAAACGGCTTTGGAAAGGCGGGTTTGAAGGATATGAATGCACAGAAATTGACACAGAAGTCGTTAGAGGCCATTACAGAGGCACAAAATCTCGCAATTGAATACCAGAATATGCAGATTGATATGCCCCATTTGTGTTATGCTCTTTTGGCACAGCAGGAGGGACTGATTCCCCAGCTAGTTTCTAAAATGAACATTGACAACAATGCTCTGATGCAGGGCGTTCGGACAGAGATTGAGAAAATGCCGAAAGTGACAGGCCCTGGTCGAGAGAAAGATAAAATTTATGTTTCGGCTCAGGTGGATCAAACACTGAATCAATCCGAAAAGCTTGCCGGTCAAATGCAGGACGAATATGTTTCTGTTGAGCATATCTTTCTTGCTCTTGTTGAAAACCCGGGAAACGCGCTCAAATCGGTGCTGGGGGCC
>CATJIY010000045.1 GCA_949740695.1 uncultured Eubacteriales bacterium | reverse complement strand
CTTGCGGCGGCGATGAGAAGAAGATCGGCGAGATGATTATGGGCATTGTCGCTGAGCGCGGCAAGCAGCAGAACCCGGTGACCGGTTCCGGCGGTATGTTCAAGGGCGAAGTCGCTTATATCGGCGAGGACCTGCTGGCGAAACCCGGCTTTGATCTAAAAGCGGGCGATAAGATCGTCTCTCTGGTTTCTCTGTCCATGACTCCGCTGAAGATTGAAAAGATTCTGGCGGTTCATAAGGACATCGACCGGGTGGACATCGTGGGCCAGGCAGTTCTGTTTGAGTCTGCCCTGTATGCCAAAATGCCGGACGACATGTCTGAGCCTTTGGCTCTGGCCGCTCTGGATGTGGCTGGCGCTCCTGCTCCGGCCCGCAAGCTGCCCAAGGAGGGCGATAGCGTCCTGATCCTGGGCGCCAACGGCAAGTCCGGCGTTCTGTGCGGCTTTGAGGCAATGAAAAAGGTTGGCCCCAAGGGTAAGGTCGTGGGCGTGGTCCGCAACCCCAAGCAGGTTCCCGATCTGATGGAGCTGGGCGTTTACACCGACGTGATCGTGGCCGACTGCACCAAGCCGGTTGAGGTCATGGAGGCTTCTCTGGCGGCCAACGGCGGCAACGAATATGATATTTCTATCTGCTGCGTGAACATCGAGTCTTGCGAGATGTCTGCCATTCTGCCTGTCCGGGACGACGGCATGGTTTATTTCTTCTCCATGGCCACCAGCTTTACCAAAGCGGCTCTGGGCGCCGAGGGCATTGGCAAGGACGTTACCATGATTATCGGCAACGGCTATACCAAGAACCACGCCGAAATCACCCTGAACGTGCTGCGGGAGTCTCCCAAGCTGCGCAAGCTGTTTGACGAGAAATACGTCTAAGTTTTTCCAAGTGTTTTTCCTGCGAACCCTGCTGGATTTTTCCTGCAGGGTTCGCCCTAAATCCTCCGGCCCGCTCTTCTGGCGGTCGGAGCAGCCGATTCCCTTATCAATCATGACAAAAGGAGCGTAAACGCAATGAGAAAGAGCAGAGAAAACGGCCTGTTCCTGGATATTCCCGACGCCCAGTGGAACGACTGGCATTGGCAGGTTGAAAACCGCATCGAAACTCTGGATGATCTGAAAAAATATATCAACCTGACTGCGGAAGAGGAAGAGGGCGTTGCCACTACCCTGGGCAAGCTCCGTATGGCCGTCACCCCCTATTATTTGTCCTTGATCGACCTGAATGATCCTTATGATCCCATTCGGAAGCAGGCGATTCCCACTGGCCACGAGCTGGAGTTCGCTCCCTATGAGGAGGCTGACCCCCTGCATGAAGACACCGACTCTTCTGTCCCTGGCCTGACCCATCGGTATCCTGACCGGGTACTGTTTTTGATTACCGACCAGTGCTCCATGTATTGCCGCCACTGCACCCGCCGCCGTTTTGCCGGCCAGAATGACTGCGAAGTGCCCAAGGAGCAGATTGACCGCTGCATTGCATATATCAAGGAGCACACCGAGGTTCGGGATGTGCTGCTGTCCGGCGGCGACTGCCTGATGGTTTCCGATGAAATGCTGGAGTATATCATCAGCAGCGTCCGCGCGATTCCGCATGTGGAGATCATTCGCTTTGGTTCCCGTACGCCGGTGGTTATGCCCCAGCGCATCACCCCCGAGCTGTGCAATATGCTGAAGAAGTATCATCCCGTCTGGCTGAATACGCATTTCAACCATCCTAATGAGATTACGGAAGAAGCGGCGAAGGCCACCGCCATGTTGGCGGATGCCGGCGTCCCTCTGGGCAACCAGAGCGTGCTGCTGGCTGGCGTGAACGACTGTGTCCACGTGATGCTCAAGCTGGTAAACAGCCTGGCCCGTATCCGGGTTCGTCCTTATTATATTTACTGCTGCGATCCCTCTCTGGGCCTGAGCCACTTCCGCACGCCGGTATCCAAGGGTATTGAGATCATGGAAGCGCTTCGCGGCCATACCTCTGGTTATTGCGTGCCTACCTTTGTGGTGGATGCTCCCGGCGGCGGCGGTAAGACCCCGGTGATGCCCAACTATGTGATTTCTCAGACCCCGCGTAAGGTGATCCTGCGGAACTTTGAGGGCGTTATCACCACGTATACCGAACCCGACCATTATGAGAACGAGTGTCATTGCCCGATTTGTACCGGCAAAGAGACTCCCAAGATCCCCAAGACTGGCGTAGCCGGTTTGGCCCAGGGCATCGAGCAGAAGTATCTGGAGCCCACCAAGCTGCTGCGTAGAGACCGGCATCATCATTAAAACCGTTCTTAGGAACTGTTAAGGAAAGGCGAAGTATGGAAAGCAAACTGAATTTAAACTTTGATCTGGTGGCCAAAGCGCGCGCCAGTGCTTCCAAGGTCGCCGACGATGTGCAGGAGTTTATCGACGCGCACACCACTGTTACTGTCGAGCGGGCGGTTTGCCGCCTGCTCGGCATAGATGGTGTGAACGATGTGGATGTTCCTCTGCCCAACGTCGTGGTGGACCATCTTCATGAGAAAGGGATTCTGCCCGGCGGCGCTGCCTTTTATGTGGGCAACGCCATGGCTGAATATGGAATTGATCCCCAGCAGGTGGCCGAAAAGGTCAACGCAGGCGAAGTGGACTTGACAAAGGTTCCGGTTCATTCCGCCCAGGAGATCCGGGCCGCCATTATGCCGGTGGTGAACGCCACTCTGGAGCGTATCAATCAAAACGTGGCCGCCCGCAACGCCTTCTTAAAGGAGTTTGGCGATAAGGAAGGACCCTATCTCTACATTATCGTTGCCACTGGCAACATCTATGAGGATATTATCCAGGCCAAGGCCGGAGCCAAACAGGGGGCGGATATCATCGCGGTCATCCGCACTACTGGTCAAAGCCTTCTGGACTATGTGCCCTACGGAGCGACTACCGAAGGCTTTGGCGGCACTTACGCCACCCAGGAAAACTTCCGCTTGATGCGGGCGGCCTTGGACGAAGTGGGGCAGGAGCAGAAGCGCTATATCCGCTTGTGCAATTACTGCTCTGGCCTGTGCATGCCGGAGATCGCCGCCATGGGTGCTCTGGAGCGTCTGGACGTGATGCTGAACGACGCGCTGTACGGCATTTTGTTCCGGGATATCAATATGCAGCGCACCATCGTGGACCAATATTTCTCCCGTATTATCAACGGTTACGCCGGCGTTATCATCAATACCGGTGAGGATAACTACCTCACTACCGACGACGCGATTACCAGCGCCCACACTGTGCTGGCCTCTCAGTTTTTAAACGAAGCCTTCGCCCTGCGGGCAGGCATGCGGGAGGAGCAGATGGGTCTGGGCCACGCTTTTGAGATGGATCCCTCGGTGGAGAATACTTTCCTTTACGAACTGGCTCAGGCGGAGATGGCAAGAGAAATTTTCCCCAAGGCGCCCTTGAAATATATGCCGCCTACCAAGTTTATGACCGGCAATATCTTCCGCGGACATATCCAGGACGCTTTGTTTAATATGGTGACCATTCTTACCAGTCAAAAACTGCACCTGTTGGGCATGCTGACCGAGGCGATTCACACGCCCTTTATGTCCGATCGGGCGTTGTCCATTGAGAACGCTCAGTATATTTTCCGCACCATGAAGGATTTGGGCGGCGAGCTGATCTTTAAGGATGGCGGCATCATTCAGACCCGGGCCAACGAGGTTTTGACCAAGGCCACTGAGCTGTTGGCTGAGATCGAAAAGCTGGGTCTGTTTACCACCATTGAAAAGGGTATTTTTGCCGACGTTAAGCGGCCCAAGGATGGCGGTAAGGGCCTGAACGGCGTGGTCATCAAGAGCGCTGAATACTTCAATCCCTTTGTGGAACTGATGAAAGGGAAGGTGGCAGCAGAATGAGTTCCGGACTTTACAATACCCATAAAATAGATTTTGATACCACCCTGGATTTGACCAAGCTGAAGCCCTATGGCGACACCATGAACGATGGCAAAATTCAAACCAGCTTTACTCTGCCGGTAAAAGACGACGCTCGCGGCGAGGAAGCAGCCCGGCAAATTGCCAAAAAGATGGGCCTTCAGGAGCCCAATGTGGCCCATCATCACGCGCTGGACGCCGAGTTTACATTTTATGTGGTTTATGGCAGCTGCGTTCATTCGGTGAATTACGAGGATATCCATGTGATGACAGTGGAATCTGATGTGATGAGCATGGAGGACACCAACGAGTATATTCGTAAGAACATTGGCCGCAAGGTGGTTATGGTGGGGGCTTCCACTGGTACAGACGCGCATACAGTAGGCATCGACGCGATTATGAACCGCAAGGGCTTTGCCGGACATTATGGTCTGGAGCGCTATGAGATGGTGGAGGCCTATAACCTGGGCAGCCAGGTTCCCAATGAGGAGTTTATCAAGAAAGCGCTGGAGCTGAAAGCCGACGTCATTATGGTGTCTCAGACAGTCACCCAGAAAGATGTTCATATTCAGAACCTCACCGAGCTGATTGAACTGCTGGAGGCCGAGGGATTGCGGGACAAGTTTGTGGTGGTCTGCGGCGGTCCCCGTATTACCCATGAGCTGGCAAAGGAGCTGGGCTATGACGCTGGCTTCGGCGCTGGAACCTATGCCGATGATGTGGCCAGCTTTGCCGTCGCAGAGATGGTAAAGCGGGGCATGAAGTAAGAAAATCTTTAAGGAGGTTTTTGGCATGAAGAACAAGTTTATTTCCGCAAAGGAAGCTGCCGCCATGGTAAAAGACGGCGACTTCATCATGGTCGGTGGTTTCCTGGGTCATGGCACCCCCGATTCCATCATGAAAGAACTGGCGGACAGCGACGTGAAGGATTTGACCGTCGCTGCCAACGATACCGGTTTTCCGGAGGGCGCTGAGAAAAACGGTTTTCGCGGGTGCAGCGAGCTTATCGCCCGGCATAAGGTGAAAACCCTTTATGCTAGCCATATCGGTACCAATCCCGAAACTGGAAAGCAGATGAGCGAAGGTACCATGGATGTGCGTCTGACCCCCCAGGGTACGCTGGCAGAGAAGATCCGTGCCGGCGGCTTTGGTTTGGGCGGTGTGCTGACTCCCACCGGCATTGGCACCGACGTTGCCGAGGGCAAGCAGGTCATCAACGTGGACGGCAAGGATTATTTGCTGGAAACCGCGCTGAAGGGCGATGTCTGCCTGATTAAAGGCTCTATTGTGGATAAGCTGGGCAATGTGTATTACAAGGGAACCACCAAAAACTTCTGCCCGTTGATGGCTGCCGCTTGCAAAACGGTGATTGTCGAAGCTGAAAAACTGGTGGAGCCGGGTGAGATTGCGCCGGAGGACGTTATGACGCCCTTTGTTCTGGTGGATTATATCGTGGTAGGAGGTAACAACTAATGGAAGACGCAAAGGTTGTCATTTCTAAGCGGGCTGCCCGCTTTTTAAATGATGGAGATGTAGTCAACCTGGGCATTGGCATGCCCGAGATGGTTGCCAATTACCTACCGGAAGGGGTCAACATCACGTTCCAGTCTGAGAACGGCATCATGGGTATGGCCGAGGCCGCTACCGAAGCCAATGAAAACACCGATGTTTCTAACGCTGGCGGCAAATATGTCACTGTGATTCCCGGCGCGATGTTTTTTGACTCCGCCACT
>CATJIY010000044.1 GCA_949740695.1 uncultured Eubacteriales bacterium | reverse complement strand
GCTTCCATTGACGGCGCGGTGGCTTCCATCGACCGTCAAATTCAAAAAAACAAAACCAAGCTATCCAAACGTCTCCGCCAGGAATCCTTTGCCAAATCTATCGACGCTATGGACGAGTATCATGAGGAAGAGTTTGAACTGGTGCGGGAAAAGACTCTGGCGGCCAAACCTATGACGATTGAGGACGCTATTTTGCAGATGAATCTTCTGGATCACAGCTTTTTCTTCTTTATCAATAGCGAGCGGGACGGCAAACCTTGCGTGGTTTATCGCCGGAATGACGGTGGTTACGGCCTGCTGGTAGCCGAGGCGTGACATTCTCATTTTTCTGGGGAAATGGTAATTTGAATCGAAAGATTTTGCCAGCTATGAAGCTTTATCAGGATGGGAATCCATTCTGGTAAATGCGTGAAAACACAAAGGTTTCAGCAAGTCAACAATTTATTTTGGTTTATTCAGTTCCGTTCTGTTTTAAAGGATACGGAAAGCGCAGGCTGTTGCGATGTAATCAGCCAGCAAACTTGCACCCTGTAGCGGTCCTCAATTTCATACACAAAACGAAAACGGGCATCGGAAGATGCCCGTTTTTTTCATTCTCTGGAGGTGAGACATTTTGAGCAGTTCCAACACATTTTTTCCAAGTGGTAAGGTGGGCGCTTAAGGTGCGGAAAGTCCCCATTTCCCTGACTCCCCAGCTGCCTCTTCCAAGCAAGGGGTGATGAAGCTATGAAGGAGATCGGGATATTTCCTTCGCAGTGCTTGCCTGGTTCTTATGAAGCGAAGGAAAGGCTCCTCCCCATTTCGGCAGCTTCTCTCCAGGGGGAAGATTTGTTACCGTTGATGCTTGAGAAGGGCCTGCCTGCCGGCTCCGAACTCTAAGATAACGCCAGGATGGAGCTTCTGGAGATGGAATCATCAAAAAACATTCGATACTTACCTCCAGGCAGCAGCCAGTTTGTCAGGGTTGGATGGCGACCGTCACCAAAGGTCGCAGCCGGTCCATCAGCGCCGGACCGATACCTTTGACTGCGGCCAGCTCCTCGAACTGTTGGAAGGGGCCGTTTTTCTCTCGATAGTCCAGGATGGCTTTGGCCCGGACGGGACCGATGCCGGGTAGATCTTCCAGCTGGCTGGCAGTAGCGGTGTTTAAATCTAGTAATTCATCGAGCATAGGCCGGGCGGTGGCGGACACGGTTACGAGAGGAGGCAGATTGCCGGGAGCGGCCTGCGGGCTGGTATACGGGCGGGGAAAGACCAGCGTTAAGGATAATAAGGCTAACCCGACTAGGATTCGTAAAAAGCGCCTCATGGAAAACCGCCTTCTTTCTTAAAAAGTTTTGAATTCTTCTAGAAGCGGGAAAAATTTGTTGAAATTGACTGGTGATTTTGATAAGATAATACCATAAAGCGTGTAAAAAATCATCGGGAGGGCAAAAAAATGTGGAAAAAAATCATTTGTTTATTGTTGGTGGCTCTGCTGTGCGGAGCGCCGGCTTTTGCCGCCGCCGCTCCCGAACATCATGTGGAGGCCAAAGCGGCGATCCTTTATGAAGTGACTACCGATACTCTGCTTTTGGAGCAGGATGCGGACGTTAAGCTGTATCCTGCTTCCACCACCAAGTTGCTCACCGCGCTGGTGGCCTTGGAGTACGGCAATCCTCAAGATACGGTCACTGTCACGCAAGAAGCAGTAGAGGGCCTTTATGAACAGGGCAGCGCCAGTTATCTGCTGGCAGGAGAGGAAATTTCCTTCATGGACTTGATGCGATATTTGCTTATCGGGTCGGGGAACGATGCGGCTAACGCTTTGGCCATTCATATTTCAGGCAGTACCGAGGGATTTGTGGAGTTGATGAACACCACCGCCCAGGAGTTGGGATGCACCAATAGTCATTTTGTAAACCCTCATGGATTGCATAACGAAAACCACTATACCACTGCCCGGGATTTGTTGACCATTGCCAAGGAGGCTATGAAAAACGAAACCATCGCCCAACTAGTGGCGGAAACAGAAGTGGTTTTGCCGGTGACCAATAAACATAGCCAAACCACAACCAAATATACAACCAATCATTTGCTGACGAAAAAATCTACCGGAGAATACTATTATGAAGGGGCCATCGGCATTAAAACCGGAACCACCACGCCGGCGGGACTCTGCTTGATTGGCGGCTGCGTCAAGGGAGATTATACCTATTATTCGGTGGTGCTGGGAGCCGCCCGAGTGGATGAGAAAAATGGACAATTTGTCGAAACCATCAAGTTGTTTGATTATGGCGCCAATAATTTTTCGCAGCAGGTTATGTTGGGGAGTGGAGAGCCTGTGGCCCAGGTGCCGGTTCGGCTCAGCGCGGATAAAGAGGAGGTAATGGTTCGCCCGGCGGAAAGCATCACCGCCATGCTGCCCAACGCCTTTGAGATAAGCGATTTAGATTTGGATACCGATTTGCCAGAAGAGGTTACTGCCCCGGTGAAAGCGGGGGATGTAATGGGCAAACTTACCGTTCGGTATGAAGATCAAGTCTATCATTTGGATCTGGTAGCCGCGTCCGACGTGGAGCGATCCACCATGTTGTATGTGTTGGATCGGATCGGCAGTTTTTTTACCAGCACAGCGTTCAAAGTGATTGTGGCTTCTGTGGTAGCGTTGATTATCATTTTTGTAGGCTATGTTGTTTTAATCAATCGCCGGCGGGCAAAACGCCGCCGCAATCGGAAGCGTTAAGGGGAAAATGAGCGTTTAAGGGGAGAACGTAAAAAAGGATGAAAAAGATTGAGGATTTTTATGCGTCCACGCCAGTGCGGACGCAGGTATTTCAGCGGTTGGAGCAGGCCATTTTAGATGGAGAGCTGACGCCTGGAACCAGCCTTACGGAAGTAAAACTGAGCGGAGAGCTGGGAGTGTCCCGGACGCCTATCCGGGAGGCGTTGATGCAATTGGAGCTGGAAGGTCTGGTAAAAACTACCCATAATAAGGGCGCGGTGGTAGTGGGCGTTTCTGTGGGAGATGTAGATGATATCTATATTATCCGTACACGGATTGAAGGGCTGGCTGCCCGCCGGGCAGC
>CATJIY010000043.1 GCA_949740695.1 uncultured Eubacteriales bacterium | reverse complement strand
GTACCACAGCTTCAATAGCTTTTTTATTATAGCGGATAAATAAAAAAAATACAAGTCCTTTTTCAAAGTTTTTTAAAAATTTCGCGTTTTTTCCATTGACACAGCTACAGCTGGCGGCGTATGCTGGAAACAGTAAACCAAGCGGGAGGGATTTTATGAAGAAACAGTTTGCCGCCGTCTTGCTGGCTTTTGGTTGGTTGACGGGATGCGCTGAGCCCGGCGCTTTACCGCCTCCCCAGCCGGAGCATTTGGAAGCGCCGCCTGACTTGGAGATAGAACCCAGGGAGGAAATTCTCCTTTCTGGAGATCCAGACAGATTTACGCTAGCCTGGCCCCAGATGCAGCAGGCTGATTTTTGGATTGAACTGGTAGAGCGTCCGCAAGAGGCGCGTATGACAGCGGAGGAAATCGCCGCGTATAACGCTTCTCTTTGCGGGCTGCCTGGAACCGGCGTGGAGGACCTTTCCTCCTGGCCGGAAAGGCTTACCGCCGCTCAGCTCCAAGCGTTACTGGATGAGTATCCAGCCGCCCCTGGCGGCGATACTGCTACCCAGGGCGGGCCAATCACCCAGGAGCAACGCCGGCAGATCGAAGAAAATCGCAACTTGCCCTCTATTCAGCCGGCCAACCCGGTGCGGTATGGTTTTGCTGTACAAGATGTGATCCTTCGGAGTTATCCTTCGGGCTTGCCAGTGTTTGACGGGCCAGATAGAACGGAATATGATTTGGCTGCCGAGACTGCATTGAAGATTTGGGAACCTCTGCTGGTGCTCCACGCTTCTGCTGACGGTCAATGGCTGCTGGTGCGGGCGTATGATTATTTGGGTTGGGCGCCGGCGGAGCAGGTGGCTCTTTGCTCCCGGGATACCTGGAGTAGCCTGCGGCAGCGGCTTTCTACCGATTTTTTGACGGTTATCGCCCCCCGCCTGGCGCTGGACGGAAGCTTTTCCAATCCTGGTCAGGAGGCGCTCCTTTTAAAAATGGGCGCCCGGCTTCCTTTGACGGAGGGCAGTCAGGCGGATAACGCTTCAGCGGAAAACTGTTACTTGGTGCAGCTTCCTTTGCGGCGGGAGGACGGAACGCTGACCCTAATTGCCGCGCGCATCCCCCGGCAGGAGGAGGTTGTTTTGGGTTCGCTTCCTTTTACAACAGAAAATTTGCTTCGGCAGGCTTTTCGCCTTTTGGGCCACCGCTACGGCTGGGGCGGTACGGCCCAGGGATGGGATTGCTCCAGCATGTGTCAGGATATTTACCGAACAATGGGGTTTGATCTGCCGCGAAACGCCAGCAGTCAAGGGCAAATGCCTGGAAGCCTTTCCTTGGAAGGGCTTTCCCTTGCGGAAAAGACCGACCGCCTGGCCGGAGCTTTGCCAGGCGCGATGTTAGAGATGCCCGGCCACCAGACCCTTTTGGTGGGGACTTATCAGGGGCAGTCTTATGTGCTTCACGCTACTTATGGGGTATATGACGACCAGGGAGGGGTTTACACTGCGAATTCAGTGATCCTGACTTCCTCGGCAGCGCTGCGGCAGAATGGCCGTTCTCTGTTGGAAAACGGCCGGAGGCTTTCGCTGCCCGATCTGGCGGCCGGCGGCGGTTGACTTCCTGAGAATTCCTGGGGGAGAATTCATTTTTTTCATTGACAAGGCAAAGAGGAGCCCTTATAATAAAAATAAATATACCGGTATCCGGATGGAATTAGGCGGAAGGGGCATGGTTTGGTGAAGCGGAAGAAAAAACGGGTAGGTTTGGTGACAAAGCTGTTGATCGCGGCTTTTGCCATTTATGCCGCTTGCACGTTGGTGGATCTTCAGTTGCGCATCAACGCCGCCGCCAAGGAACAAACCCGGCTTCAGGAAGAACTGGACGCCCAGCAGTTGGTTCATGCCGAGCTGGAAGACGCCATTAGCGGAGACAATCAGGAAACTTATGTAGCCAAGATTGCCCGGGACGCCCTTGGCTACGTTTATCCCGGCGAACAGGTTTATATCGACATCTCCAGCAAATAGCGCGGAAATGCCGAAAAAATAAAGACCCGCTTTTGCGGGCCTGAAATCTGGAAAACAGGAGGACTTGCCGGAACTATGGAGTTGGAAATCGGCAGCATTTATGAAGGAAAGGTCACCGGTATTACGAAATTCGGCGCCTTTGTGGCTTTGCCCGGGGGGAAAAGCGGCATGGTACATATTTCCGAGGTGGCCAACACGTATGTGGACGACATCAGCAAATATCTGAAGAGCGGGCAGGCAGTCACTGTCAAACTAATCGCTATTGACGATCAGGGGCGCGTGAATCTGTCCATCAAAAAAGCATTGCCCCAGCCGGAGCCGGCGCCCCGGCCTAGCCGTCCCGCACCCCGTTCCGCCCCCGCTCCTGCGCCCAAAGCAAGAGGGCCGGCTGTCTTTATGGCCGATCAAAGTACGCTTCCCAAAGGGGACGACTCTTTTGAGAGCAAGCTGAAAGCCTTTATGCAGAGCAGCGAGAGCCGCATTTCCGATTTAAAATCCCGCACCGACCAGCGCTCTGGCGGACGCCGTCGCCGCTAATCCTTCTGGGTCGTTGGACGCCGCGTCTGAAGGGGATTTGTGTAAAACAATTTGATGGGCGGCGAAAAATTTGCATTGTAAAATCAGCTGTAGAGCGACAGCCTTTTCCAATCGGGCAAGGTCTGCCTTGGTTTGGCGCACTGTTTGCATGGCTGTTTTCCGGTACAATGGGCGCGAGGCGCCGATTTTAGATAGGAGCCGGACAGGAAGGACCGCGGGTAGAAGCCTGCGGTCTTTTTTGTTCCTGAAAAAGAAATCAACTAAGGCGCTCTCTCCTGTAAGCGGCGCAGCTTTGGCTATCTGCTGAATCGTTCCAACAGGCCGGCTGGGGAGCGCCGCCCTGTTAGAGCGGCAATCCGCTGGATAGGAGGACGTTATATAGCATAGCGCTCACTTGTTTACCGTATTGTTTTTGGGGGACATGGGTTTGATTTTTTCGGAAGGTTTCACAGTTCCTATCAAAGCCAGCTTTGCTTGCCGGGACAGATGCTTAACCGCCCATTCCCGGGACATAGCTGCTTGGCGGCTGTCCAGGCTTTCCCAATAAACCAGCTCCACCGGAAGACGGGACCGGGTGTATTTTGCGCCTTTTCCGGCATTGTGGGTGGAAAGCCGTTTTTTTAGGTCGGTAGTCCAGCCGCCGTAAAGGGTGCCGTCGGCACAACGCAGCAGATAAACAAAATACACTGGCGGCTCCTTTCATGAAAAACTGGAAAACATGCGGCGGCTGGAATGGCCTGCGATTGGGGCGCTGTCTTGGAACAAGGGCAGTCCGCCTGCGTTTTTCCTCTCCTTGTTTCTGATTATTTTTGGAAATTATCTTAAAGTATTTTATCAAATCTCCTGGAGAAATGCAACCAGACGTTTTCTTTTTCAAATTTTCGTGATATAATCAAAAAAAGCAACCACCCTAAAGAAAGAGGAGAACCGTATATGATCCTGCAGGGGAATCTGTATTCCCGGTCTTTGGACATGCAAACCGCCGTTTCTTTTGTAGCCGCCAATAATTTCAGTCAGCAGCCGCCCAGGAAAGTGGCTTATCTGCTTCATGGGTTACAGGGCCGGACGGATGATTTTTTATATTATACCATGCTGCCCGACCTTTGCCGCAAATATCATTGTCTGTTTGTTTTGCCAGACGCCCAGCGGAGCTTTTATACAGATATGGCTGTGGGAGGCGATTTTTTCACCTATCTTACCCAAGAGCTTCCCCAGCTGGCGGCCGATATCTTCCGGGTGTCTTCCCAGCGGGAGGATACCTTTATCTTGGGCGCTTCCATGGGCGGTTACGGCGCGTTGAAAGCCGCCTTTACCTATCCGGAGCGCTACGCCGCCTGCGCGGCTTTTTCTCCGGCGTGTCTGGATATGCGCCGGTATATGACGCCTCAGTGGCGGAACGGCTCGGAGCCAGACGC
>CATJIY010000042.1 GCA_949740695.1 uncultured Eubacteriales bacterium | reverse complement strand
ATCTCGGGAGCTTTAGCGTCGGAAGAAAACTCCTCAGAGCCGGCAACGCCGGGGGAGGATGGCGCCGCCCCATGATTGTCGGCGCTCGTGGTAGCGCCGCAAGCTGCGGTCAGTAATAAAGTCAAAACCAGCAGTAGCGCCAGCAAGATATGTTTTACGTGTTTCATGAAATTTTCCCTCCTTTACAAAGATTAGACCGGAAAAAGTGAAAAAAGTTCCCGCAGGAGGGAAAACGCAAAATTATTGCTGGTAAGGCAGCTCGCCAGATATCCAATACAATAAGCCGCTCCACACGAAAGTCACTAGGGTAAAGGCGATAAAGGGGAGCAGATAGAGCAGAATCCAGTTTTTCTCTCGAACCTGAGCCTGTTTTTTCCGCTGCCAGCGGTAGACAAAATAAGCCGAAACCAATGGGGGAAGGTAAATCATCAGATATGCTAAAAAGATCGTCATTCGGTTACACCTGCCATCTTGAAATATAAGAAAGAACTATATATAATGAAATTATAGCCGAAAAGGGGGCAGATGTAAAGATGGAACCGGCATTTATGGATTTAGCGTTGGAACAGGCGGAAAAAGCGCAAATCCTGGGAGAAATCCCGGTAGGATGCGTCATTATCCGACAGGGGCAAGTCATAGGCGCTGGATATAACCGGCGGGAGACGGATAAAACCGTTTTGGGTCATGCCGAACTGATGGCCATCCGGCAGGCTGAAAAGAGCGTGGGAGACTGGAGGCTTACTGGTTGCGCACTTTATGTCACTTTAGAACCTTGTCCCATGTGCGCGGGGGCCATCTTGAACGCCCGTCTGGATACGGTGGTATGGGGGGCGTCGGATACAGTATTTGGCGCTTGCGGCGGGGTGATAAATCTATTTGAAGAAGCTTTTGGCCGGCGGCCAAAGCTATATAAAGGGGTTCGGGAAGCCCAATGTTCCCAACTGCTCACAAATTTTTTCTGTCAATTGAGAGAAACAGAAAGGAAGGACATTTTATGATGCGCGACCCGGCGAAAACCATTGGCAATCTGATTGACAAATCAGCTATCGCTTTTCTTTGCTATATAGACGCGGAGGGCTTCCCAATGACTAGGGCGATGCTGCGGCCCCGGCTGCGAAAGGGCATCCGGGAGCTGTGGTTTTCCACCAATACTTCCTCGCAAAAAGTGGCCGCTTTTCAGCGGGATTCCCGAGCCAGCGTTTACTTTGTGGACCGGCGGTTTTTCCGAGGGGTGAGCTTGGCGGGAACGGTAGAGGTGCTGGAAACCCTTGAGGCCAAGCAAACCATTTGGCAGGAAGGAGACACCCTGTATTATCCTGCCGGCGTAAATGATCCAGATTACTGCGTCGTCAAATTTACTGCCTCAAAGGGCCGGTATTACAGCAAATTTCAATCGGAGGATTTTGAAATTACCCAGTGAAAAAGCCAGCCGCCCTTTGTGGGGACTGCAAAAAACTTCCGGCTGGCTACCCGGCCGGTTTTGCCCCGCAGAAAGCTGCGGGGCTTTTTTGTAGGGAAAACCGGTCGATTTTTAGCACTCCAAGGGTGCAGGTGGGAACAAAACGGGAAAGTTATCCGTTTGTTCACATTTTTTTGGGAAAAACTATTGACAAACCAGCGGAAAGTGATAGGATAGATTTAGCACTCAGGCAGAATGAGTGCTAACGTTGAGGAGGGAGCCTATGGAACTTCCCGAGCGGAAGCGGCGTATTTTAAAGGCGATTGTGGAAAACTACATTGAGACAGCCGAACCGGTAGGTTCCAAAACGCTGGCGGACAGGTTTGAAGCGCCCATCTCCTCCGCCACCATTCGCAATGAGATGAGCGAGCTGGAGGAGCTGGGTTACTTGGAAAAACCCCATGTTTCAGCGGGGCGTATCCCCTCCTATGCCGCTTACCGGTTATATGTCAATGAGCTGATGGACCGCCACCGGATCGCTACCGGCGAGCTGGAGGCGATGCGGTTAATGATGCAGGCCAAGATGCGGGAGATTGACAACATCATGGTGAGCGCTTCTAAAGTGCTGGGGGAAATGACCCGGCACACAACGGTTTCCATGATTTCTCATACCGGGGGGAAAACCGTCAGGCGGTGTGAGCTGATCGATGTGGACGGCGGTTATTCCTATGCGGCGGTACTGGTTACGGAAAGCGATGTAAAGAACAAGATGATTCGGTTGTCCCGTTTGGTAGAGCCGGCGACTGCGGCGGTGCTAACGACAGCGCTTAACCTGGCGATTAGCGAGGGGCGGCTGGAATATCTGCTTCCTTCTCTGTCCCAAAGTATGGGGGAAGATTCCGGCGTATACGAGATGGCGATGACCGTGTTGGATTTTATTCGAGAGACCCAGCAGGGAGGGAAGCCGGAGATTTATATCGACGGAGCGGCCCGGTTGCTGGACAACCGGGAGTATCAAGACACCCAGCGGGCCAGAGAGCTTTTGGAATATTTTTCTGACCGGGGGCGGGTTGGCGAACTGTTGGAAGGGGGAGAGGCGCCCAACCTGATTAACGTCCGTATCGGACCAGAGCTTCAGGACCCCAGCATGCGGGATGCAAGTTTGGTGTTTACCAGCTATCAGATCGACCAGAATACCCGGGGCATCGTGGGTATCATTGCCCCCGCCCGGATGGATTACGCCGACGCGTGCGCCAAGCTAATCGCCTTTACCCAGGCGGTAGCGGGCGTGACCGGGCAAGGAATGAAACGATTAAAGGACACAGGTGAAAGCGATGAGCGAAGAAATCAAGAGTCAGATCGAGGACCAGGACGAAGTCCCGGCCGCTGAGGCGGCGGAGGCGCCCCAGGAAGAGGTCCCCAAAGAAAGCCGGGCTGAGCGGAAAAAGGCCGCTCACCTGGAGGAAAAGCTGCAAAAGCTGGAGGCTGAGGCTGCCCGCCAGGAGGAACGGTATAAGCGGGTGCTAGCCGAGTATGACAACTTCCGCAAGCGCACCCAGAAAGAGCGGGAAACCACCTATCAGGACGCTCAGATGGCGGCTATCGCCGGGTTTCTTCCGGTGTTGGACAATCTGGAACGGGGCGCTGCCCAGGAGGACGCTGACGAGGGGGTTAGACTGATCTATAAACAGTTTCAGGAAATCTTGGGGAAATTCCAGGTAGAACCCTGCGGCGCTGAAGGCGAACCCTTTGATCCCAATTTCCACAACGCAGTGATGCACGAGGAAGGGGAAGGCAGCGGGGAAACGGTCATCGCCCAAGTGCTGCAAAAAGGTTATACCATGAAGGGGCGGTTGATTCGGGCCGCTATGGTGAAAACCACCGATTAAACAGAAAATTTCAGTCTTGATCATACTTGATCATAAAGGAAAACATACGACATCCGGGAGCCGGCGCAAAGCCATTCGGATGATCTTACAACAAATGGAGGAAACGTATTATGGCTAAAATTATTGGTATCGACCTTGGCACCACCAACTCCTGCGTAGCCGTCATTGAGGGCGGCGAGGCCACCGTCATTCCCAACGCGGAAGGAGCCCGCACCACCCCTTCTGTGGTGGCTTTTTCCAAGACAGGCGAACGGATGGTCGGGCAGGTGGCCAAGCGTCAGGCGGTTTCTAACCCCCAGCGCACCATCAGTTCTATCAAACGCCAGATGGGTACTGAGCATAAAGTGAATATTGACGGTAAGAGCTATTCTCCCCAGGAGATTTCGGCCATGATTTTGCAAAAGCTGAAGGCTGACGCCGAAGGCTATCTGGGAGAAAAGGTCACCCAGGCGGTTATTACTGTTCCGGCCTATTTTACCGACGCCCAGCGGCAAGCTACCAAGGATGCGGGAAAAATCGCCGGACTGGAAGTGTTGCGCATCATTAACGAACCTACTGCCGCGGCGCTGGCTTACGGTATGGACAAAGAAAACGAACAGAAGGTCATGGTGTATGACCTGGGCGGCGGCACCTTCGACGTATCCTTGTTGTCTATTGGCGATGGCACCATCGAGGTGCTGGCCACCGCAGGCAACAACCACTTGGGCGGCGACGATTTTGACGAGCGGGTGGTTAACTGGATGGTGGCCGAATTCCGTAAGGATCAGGGCGTGGACCTGTCCGGCGACCGGATGGCCATGCAGCGGCTGAGAGAAGCCGCCGAAAAGGCTAAGATCGAACTTTCCGGCGTCACCTCCAGCAACATTAATCTGCCCTATATCTTTGCCGACGCCAACGGCAGCCGTCACCTGGATCTAACCTTGACCCGGGCCAAGTTTGACGAGCTGACCCGGGATCTGGTGGAGTCCACCACCGGACCGGTGCATCAGGTGCTTTCTGACAGTGGCGTCAGCGCCGGCGAGATTGCAAAGGTTCTGCTGGTAGGCGGCTCCAGCCGTATCCCCGCTGTTCAGGACGCGGTGCGCCGCATCACTGGCAAGGACGGATTTAAAGGCATCAATCCGGATGAGTGCGTGGCTATGGGAGCGGCTATTCAGGCTGGCGTTTTAGGCGGCGAGGTCAAGGATTTGCTGCTGTTGGATGTGACGCCTTTGAGCTTAGGCATCGAGACTCTGGGCGGCGTCTGCACCAAGATCATCGACCGGAACACCACCATTCCCACCAATAAAAAGCAGGTGTTCTCTACCGCTGCCGATGGGCAAACTTCGGTGGAAATCCATGTTTTGCAGGGCGAGCGGGATATGGCCGCCGGCAACAAGACTTTGGGCAAGTTCCACCTGGATGGCATTCCTGCCGCTCCCCGGGGGGTGCCGCAGATCGAGGTCACCTTTGATATCGATTCCAACGGTATTGTCAATGTTTCCGCCAAAGATCTGGGCACTGGCAAGGAACAGCATATCACCATTACCGCTTCTTCCAACCTTTCCAAAGAGGACATTGACAAAGCGGTGAAGGAAGCCGAGCAGTTTGCCGCTGAGGATAAAAAGAACAAGGAAGCGGTAGACGCCCGCAACGAGGCCGAGAGCCTGGTTTATCAGACCGAGAAGTCCCTGAGCGAGCTGGGGGATAAAGTTTCCGCCGAGGAAAAGGCTGGCGTGGAGTCCGCCCTCAACCAACTGAAGGAAACTTTGAAGGGCAGCGACGTGGCCGCTATCCAGAGCGACAGCGAGGCGCTGAAAAAGGCATTCTATGCCATCGCGGAAAAAATGTATGCCCAGACGGCTCCCCAGGATGGTCAGGCCGGCGCTCAGGCGGGTTCCCAGAGCGGTCCCGATGGGGAAACGGTTTATGACGCTGATTATAAGGTTGTGGACGAGGACGAGAACAATAAATAAGGTTCCCAGCAGGGATTACGCCGGGGCGGGTTTTCGCCCCGGCGATACATGAGTTTAGGAGAGAGACCCATGGCGGAACAACGCGATCTTTATGAAGTGCTGGGCCTGCAAAAAGGCGCCGGCGAGGACGAAATTAAAAAAGCCTACCGCAAGCTGGCGAAAAAATATCACCCAGATCTGAATCCCGGGGATAAAGAAGCCGAGCAGAAGATGAAAGAGATCAACGGCGCTTATGAAGTTCTGTCGGACTCCGAGAAAAAAGCTCGGTATGATCAATATGGCTTTGCGGGGATTGATCCTAATTATGCCGGCGGCGCCGGCGCGGGAGGCTTCGGAGGCTTTCAGGATTTTGACCTGGGGGATATTTTTGGTTCGATGTTTGGCGGCTTTGGCGGCGGCCAGCGGCAGAGAACCGGCCCGCAAAAGGGAGAAAACCTGCGGGTGGGGCTTCAGCTGACCTTTGAGGAGGCTGTGTTTGGCTGCGAAAAAAGCGTCAGCATCACCCGGAATGAAAGCTGCAAGGAATGTGGCGGCACTGGCGCGAAAAAGGGCACTTCGCCCGAGACCTGTCCGGTTTGCCGGGGTACCGGCCAGGTGAAGTCCACCCAGCGCACGCCCTTTGGGGTCTTTTCCAGCAGCGCCCCCTGTCAAAACTGTAAGGGCGCGGGCAAGATTATCAAGGAGCCTTGCGCCGCCTGCAAGGGTACGGGAAAAAATCGAAAGACTCGTACGATCAAGGTGAAAATTCCCGCCGGCATCAACGACGGACAGACCATTTCTCTTCGGGGAGAAGGCAACGGCGGCGCGCTGGGCGGGCCTGCCGGCGATTTATATGTTACCGTTCGGGTAAAGGAACACAAAATGTTCCAGCGGGATGGGCAGGATATTATCTTGGAAATGCCCATTTCTTTTGTTCAAGCGGCCTTAGGGGCGTCCCTTACCGTTCCCACAGTGGACGGAAAAGTACAGTATGACTTGCCGGAGGGCACGCAAACCGGTACGGTATTCCGTCTGCGGGGCAGCGGCGTGCCCAATGTAAACGGCCGGGGCCGGGGCGATCAATATGTCAAGGTTAACGTGGAAATTCCTCGCAATTTAACTGCAGATCAAAAAGATCTGCTGCGCAAGTTTGAGGAAAAGACGGATGATGGAAACTATGCCGAGCGGGGCGGTTTCTTCAAGAAAATGAAGGATTTGTTTAAGTAAATAAAAGCTTCAGCGTCCCGATAGGATAGGCATATCGGGACGCTGGTTTTTCTTTTAAAACAGTTGAAAAATCGAAATCATTGTTTTAGGAATATTGGGAAAAGAATGAAAAGAAATCGGATTTATCATTTTTTTCAAGGATAAGGCTGTGTTTTTCACCAAATTCCCTTGTAACCCAATCGCGGCTTTGCTATAATACATCCATTAAAAATCATTTTGGAGTGTTTATGAAGGAAAAACGATGGTTGCTTGCAGCTGAGCAAGAAGAAAATGCCCGGCAGCTGGCCGGCGAGCTGCACCTGGGGAAGCTTACCGCCCGGGTGTTGGCCGCCCGAGGATTCACCAGCCGGGAGGAAGCCGCCGGCTTTCTTACCCGGTCAGAGGTCGGGATTCACGATCCTTTTTTACTAAAGGATATGGATAAGGCGGTGGCTGAGATCCGCTCTGCGATAAAGCAAGGTGTAAAAATCGCCGTTTATGGGGATTATGATGTGGATGGGGTTACCGCCACTTGTATCCTGGTCCAGCAGCTGAAAAAAATGGGAGCAGAGTGCCTATATTACATTCCTGACCGGCAGGGGGAAGGCTATGGGCTGAATGTGGGAGCGATTCAGAGTCTTTACGATCAGGGTTGCCGGTTACTGATTACAGTAGATAGCGGTATCACCGCCCAAGAAGAGGCTGCATTTGCCGCCCGGCTGGGCCTGCGATTAATTATTACCGATCATCACGAGTGCAAAGAAACCTTGCCTGCGGCGGTGGCGGTAGTCAATCCTCGCAGGGCGGACAGCCAATATCCCTTTCGAGAGCTGGCTGGAGTGGGCGTGGCTTTTAAGCTGATTTGCGCCCTGGAGGATCAGCGGGATATCGGCGCGCTTTTGCGGGAGTATGCTGATGTAGTAGCGATAGGTACCATTGCCGACGTGATGCCGCTCATTGGGGAAAACCGGGTGATTGTCTCCTATGGTCTGGAATATTTGCGAAATACCCAAAATGCCGGATTGAAAGCCTTGATGCAAAAGCTGGGGCTGGATGTCAAGCCGTTGACCTCTAATTCGGTGAGCTTTGTTATGGCGCCCCGGATCAACGCTGCCGGGCGCATGGGGGGCGCCGTCTGCGCAGCCAGGATGTTTTTGACTGAGGATCCTCAGGAAGCTGGCGATCTGGCCGAACATCTGTGTCAGCTGAATCACCAGCGGCAAGAAGAGGAAAATGAAATTTACGAACAGATTTTGGCGCACATTCAGGCGCAGCCTGAGCTGATCCGGGGAAAGACCCTGGTGCTTTGGGGGGACGACTGGCACAACGGCGTGATTGGGATTGTATCCTCTCGGTTGGCTGACCGGTATGGTTTGCCCTGCGTGCTGATTTCTATGTCAGGGGATAGCGGAAAAGGTTCGGGCCGCAGCATCAAGGGCTTTAATCTGTATGCCGCCATGGAAAAAAACGCCGCTTTTTTAGAAAAATATGGGGGACATGAGCTGGCGGTAGGCGTTACCATCCGGCGGGAAAATCTGGAGGCGCTGCGCCGGGGACTGGAGGAGTATGCCCAGCAGATGCAGACCGAAGAAATTGTCCCCTGTATCGGTGTGGATTGTCAAGTGGCGCCGGAAGAGCTTACCATGAAAGAGGTCCGGGATCTGGGCGTTATGGAGCCTTTTGGCATGGGTAACCCTCAGCCGGTGTTTTTGATGCGGGATGCGATAGCCGAAGAGATCACGCCTATTAGTCATGACCGGCATATCCGGTTGCACCTGCGCAAGAACGGTCGGGATTTCCAAACCTTTGTTTTTGGTATGGGAGCCAAAAGCTGCCGGTTCGTAGAAGGCGATCTGCTGGATTTGGTTTTTTCCGCTGAGATGAACCGGTATCGAGGGGCAGAGACCGTTCAGCTGGTAGCCAAGGACGTACGTTGGGCCAGACGGGAGCAGGAAGCCGATCAAACCGCCATAGAATCTTACCAACGGTTTTTCGGTGGGCAGTCTATTTCTCAGGAGGAGGCTCAGTTGCTGACCCCTACTCGAGAGGACTTGGTGGCAGTATTTCGCCACATCAAGGCCAATGGGGAGGACGGCTGTCTGATCCTCGCGGGGGAAACGCTTTACCGCAAGGTGCGGCATGAGGCCCGGGCCTGCGGAAAAATGAACTTGGGCAAGCTGCTGGTCTGTCTGGATATCTTCCAAGAATGTGGGATCTTTTCCTATGGGCGGCAGGACGGGGAGCTGATGATCCGGCTGGAAAATTATCAAGGGAAAGCCGACGTGAACGGTTCGTCGGTTTTGAAAAGGCTTCTGACGATATTGAAGGGTTGACAGAGATGGATGAACAGGAACGGCAGGAATACCTGAAAAAACTGGATGGCCAGATGGAAGCGTTGGCCAAGGATTTTACGCCGGAGGATGGGGAGGCCATTCTTCGGGCTTACCGTTATGCAAAAAAAGCCCACGAAAGCCAGCTGCGGAAAAGCGGGGAACCTTATATCATGCATCCGGCGTCGGTGGCGATCAATATCGAGAAAATGGGACTGGACGCCGAATCGGTAATGGCTGGCCTGCTTCACGACACCATTGAAGATACCGGCGTAACCTATTTGGATATCTCTCGGGAGTTTGGGGAGCCGGTGGCTGTTATGGTGGACGGTGTGACCAAATTGACGAAGATGGAGCATACCAGTTATTCCACCAGGGAAGAACAGCAGATGGAAGATCTGCGAAAGATGTTCATCGCCATGGCCAAGGATATCCGGGTGGTGATGATTAAGCTGGCCGACCGGTTGCACAATATGCGCACCATTGAATTTCAGCGGGAGCAAAAGCAGCGGGATATCTCGGTGGAAACTATGGAAATCTACGCCCCTCTGGCCCACCGGCTAGGGATGCAGAGCGTTAAATGGGAGCTGGAGGACCGGTCACTGAAAATTCTGGACCCAGTAGGCTATCAGGAGATTGCCGACTATCTGGAGGCGCAGAACCATGGTTTTGCCGATTTTTTAGAGGCTACCCGCCAGCGGATCATTGAGCGGATGGCTCAGGCGAAGATTCCCTGTCAGGTTAAGGCCCGGCTGAAAAGCGTTTACTCCATTTACCGTAAGCTTTACGGGCAGAATCTGCGGTTTTCTGAGCTGTATGATATTTGCGCTACCCGGGTGATCGTTAGGGAGTTGACCGATTGCTATAATGTCCTTGGGTTCATTCACGATTTATATAAGCCGGTGCCCGGTCGGTTTAAGGATTATATCAGCACTCCAAAGCCCAATGGATATCAAAGCCTCCACACGGTGGTCATCGGCACCGAGGGAATTCCCTTTGAGGTGCAGATCCGCACGGAGGAGATGGATCGTCAGGCTGAATATGGTATCGCCGCTCACTGGAAGTATAAAGACGGACTGCGGGGCTCTCAACGGGAGGAAGCTTTCGCTTGGGTGCGCCAACTGATTGAGAGCCAGCAGGATTCAGACGCCTCGGACTTTATCAAAAATATTAAAACCGATTTGTTTGCCGATGAGGTCTATGTTTTTACGCCCCAGGGCGACGTTATCAATCTGCCCAAAGGGGCCACGCCCATTGACTTTGCCTATGCGATCCATTCGGCGGTGGGCAACCGGATGACTGGAGCTAAGGTCAACGGCAGAATCGTCCCTATCGACTGCCAGCTGCACAGCGGCGAAATCGTGGATGTGATTACCTCAAAGAGCTCCACCGGCCCCAAGCGGGATTGGATGCAGATTGTGAAAACCAATAGCGCACGCACCAAGATCAAGCAGTGGTTTAAAAAGGAGCGGCGGGAAGAAAATATTCAGCAGGGCCGGGAGGTTTTGGAGCGGGAGCTGCGGGCCAATTTGTTATATGATTTGTTTCAGAAGCTGGAAATCCAGAGTCTGGTGATGAAGCGGATGAACGTTCCTGATTTGGAGGAGCTTTACGCCAGCATCGGCTATGGGGGGGTGGCGCTTTCCCGGGTGATCGCGAAGCTGAAGGATGAGGCCCAGCGTATTAAAGCCGCCGAGGCGAAGGAAGCGCGGCAGGCCAGCCAGGTCCAGAATTATGGCCCGCAAAAATCTATCGCAGGCACCGGCGTGATTGTGGAAGGGCTGGATAACTGCTTGGTGAAGTTTTCTAAGTGCTGCACGCCTGTGCCTGGAGATCCGATTATCGGCTTTGTCACCAAGGGCTATGGGGTTTCGGTCCACCGGCAGGACTGCGCCAACGTTCGTACCACCCATCAGGGAGCGGGGGAATCGGGCCGGTGGCTGCGCACCGAATGGGCGATTGGGGAAAAGCATCAATACCACACTGCCATTCGGGTTACCGGCCGCTCTCGAGTGGGCATTTTTAATGAGATTCTCACCCAGCTTAGCAGTATGAAAATCAATGTTTCTGAGATGAACGCCCGGGATCATGATAACGGTTACTGCGATTTATTTTTGACCATCTTGGTTTATGACAAGGAACAGCTGGAGCTGGTGATGCACCGGCTGAACAACATCAGCGGCGTTACCGAGGTGGTTCGTATGGTGGCGGGCGGTTGAGCCTGCCGGAAGGAGGAACTATGCGCGCAGTTGTGATTCGGGTCAGCCGGGCGTCAATTACCATCCACGGCGCTGCCGGCGGCTCCATTGGCCAGGGACTGGTGGTATTGGTGGGGGTTCAGCCGGGAGATACCAGCAGGGAGGCTGGCTATCTGGCAAAAAAATGCGCCGAGCTGCGGATTTTTGAAGATGAAAACGGCAAGATGAACCGTTCGTTAGAAGATGTTGGAGGCGGTATGTTGGCGGTGAGCAACTTTACGCTATATGCCGATTGTTCCCATGGACGGCGGCCGGATTTTTTTCGGGCGGCCCGGCCGGCGGAAGCCATTCCGGTATACGAGGCGTTTTTAGCTGCTTTGAGGGAGAGAGGGCTGCCGCTGATTACCGGGGAGTTTGGGGCTGAAATGACGATTGACCATGTAAATGACGGACCGGTGACCATTATCATGGATACCGATCAAATGATAAAAAAAGAGGGAGGAACAAGCGCGTGATTGTAAAAACCATCGTTTTGGGATGGCTGCGGACCAACTGTTATCTTTTGTGCGACGAGCAGGAAAAGGTTTGCGCAGTGATTGATCCGGGGGCTAAAGCAGAGCAGATTCTGGAGGCGGTGGCCGAAACCGGCTGTCAGCTGAAGATGATTTTGCTGACGCACGGGCACTACGATCATGTAATGGCGGCGCCCCAGCTGATGGACCGCACCGGGGCAAAGCTGTATATCCACCCCAAGGACCGGTGGCTTCTGGAGTGCGACGAGGTGATCCGTTATGGCGGCCGGCCGGAAGGTTATCATGTTCCCCAGGTGGACGGCGACATGGAAGATGGCGCCCAGCTGAAACTGGGCAGTCTGACCATCGACGTTTTGCATACTCCCGGGCACACCGCCGGCAGCGTTACTCTGCTCTGCGGAGACGTGATGTTCAGCGGGGATACTCTTTTTCAGGACTGTTGCGGCCGAACCGATTTGGAGAGCGGCAGTCCTGAGGACATGTTGAAAAGCCTCCGGCGGTTGGCTGGCCTGCCAGGAAATTATCGGGTGCTTCCGGGGCATGAGGGGGCCAGCTCGCTGGATTACGAACGGCAGTTTAATCCCTATCTTCAAGAGGCGTTGCGGGGATGAATTACAGTTTGCAGGGCCATGACCGGGATAACGGGGTACAGGAGCTTTTGATTTCTTTACTTCCGGATGAACCTCATAACCGGGTGGAAAGCCTGGAAGGAGAGGGCTGTCTCAGCCGGGCTTGGCAGGCAGATGGGCAAATCTGCGCCAGCGCAGAGATTTTTCGCGGAGAGCGGCACACACAGACACAGGTTTGCCAGTCGGCTCCAGCGGAAGAGGACCCGGAGGCGGCCAAACGGGTACTGACATATGGAGTGAAATCGGCGGTTTATCAAGCTTTGCTTCCACTGTTGGATCGCAAGCCCCCTTGGGGGAGCCTTACCGGGGTAAAACCAGCAAAGCCGGTGCGGCTTGCTGTTCGAGAGGGGATGGATTTTCATCAGGCCGATAGATGGTTGGAGGAAAAATATGACGTGGCGGACAGCCGCAGGAGGCTTTGCCTGCGGGCGGCGCAATATGCCCTGGAAACCGAGGACAGGCTGCTTCCGCGAGAAATGCAGTTGTATATTGGCATCCCTTTCTGTCCGGCAAAATGCAGCTATTGTTCTTTTGTCAGCAACGACATGGCCGGTTGGGGTTACATGGTGGAGCCGTATTTACAGGCGCTGCTGAAGGAAGTGGCGGTTAGCGGCAGACTGTTGGGCAGGCAGGCGATTCCACTGGGGAGCGTTTATATTGGCGGCGGAACGCCTACCATCTTAGACGAGAACCAGTTGGAACGGTTGCTTTCGACGGTGGACAGCGCCTTTGATCGGGGAAATCTGCGGGAATATACCCTGGAGGCCGGAAGGCCGGAAACGATTACATCGGAAAAGCTGGGGATTATGGCGGCTCACCGGGTCACCCGCATTAGCATCAATCCTCAGACTATGAACGACCGGGTGCTGGCTGGGGTGGGCCGGCGGCACACCGCGCAGGACATTGTGGACTGCTATCAGATGGCCCGGCGCATTGGTGGATTTCAGATCAATATGGATTTAATTGCCGGGCTGCCGGGAGACGACGAGGAAAGCCTGTTTTCCAGCGTCCGGCAGGTAGCCGCTCTGGAGCCGGACAATGTGACCATTCATTGTTTGGCTCGCAAACGGGGAGCGCCTTTGTATTTTGGGGCCACTGGCGTTTTGGCTCCTGAGACGCTGGACCGGTGCTACCAATATCTTCTGGACCGGGGGTATGAGCCTTATTACCTTTACCGGCAAAAATATATGGCCGGCGGGCTGGAAAACCTGGGCTTTTGCCGAAGGGGAACGGCCTCTCATTACAACATTTGCATGATGGAGGAGCTTTCTGATGTGATGGCTTTGGGCTCGGGGGGAGTTACCAAGCTGTGCGCTCAAAACGGACGGAAGATCCGCCGGGTGGTTAATCCCAAGTACCCCAAAGAATATATCCAGCGGATCGACGCGATTGTCCAGGAAAAGGCGCTTCTATTGGATGAGTAAAGCAAAAAACGGTTCTCCCGCAGGAGAACTGTTTTTTTACAAAGAAGCGAAGCTTCTGTATTGGGAAATTGGGATGACCGCAAATAGGATGCCCAAAACGTTCAGCACTTTTTTATTGCTGCCCAGCTGCGTTTCCCAAATAGTTGTCCAGATATTCTTTTACCTTATCCATGTAGGTCCCGTACAACGTATTGTCGTTCTGTAATCCATGCCCGGAATGGGGGAACACAATGTATTCGTGGGGAACTTGATGCTCTGTCAAAGCTACGTCCAGACGGATTGACGCAGGAAAGGCCTGCACTTTGTCATAAGCACCGTATGCGCAGACCGTGGGAGCACTGTTTTCATGGACCCATGTTACGGCAGAAATATCCTTAATCGCCTCGTCATAGGCTGCGGTTCCAAACATATCAGGGGTGATTTGTTTCCCGGACATTACGCTGAACATAGCTGCGGCGGCCTCCGGGTTTTGGTCGAAACCGAATATGCCCCAATCCTCTGGATAGAAACAGGACGGGCCTACCGCCCCAAAGACTAGTTTTACTGGCAAGGGGGATATTTCCGCATCACGGTAGGCGTACAGCATAGCCAGGCAATGGCCCGCCGAGCCGCCGGATATTGCCATCCTGTCCAGTTTATAGCCCAGTTTTTCCGCCTCTGCTGTAATAAAAGGAATACTGTCCCGAATTTCTATGGATTGGGTGTAAATGTTGGCGTTTGGATTTTCCTCGCTAAACAGTGTGTAATTGATGCCCGCCGCCACATAGCCCTTGGAACACAGCCATTTTAACATATCTGCATCGTCGCGCTTGTCACCGCTGGTAAAGCCTCCTGCATGGAGATAGACCGCCAGTCCATAGGTTTCCTGGGTGGCGTCTGCCGGAACGTAAAGGTCAAACTTGTTTGCCTCGCCATCTCCATAGGACAGGTCGGTGTAAACTTTCCCGATGGTCTCATCCCAGTGAACAGTGTACTTGTCACCCAGCGGGTGGTAAGTCAATTTGATAATGGCGGAGATGGCAAATGCGGCGATAAATGCGCCGGTATAAATAAAGCCCCACATAACGCACCCTTTCTTTTTCGTTTTCTCTTTGCTCATAGGAAATTCCCTCCGAACAACGCGCCGCCCAGTAGCATATTCAGAACAGTTCGTACCGCCAACCGCCCCAGAACAGCGGCAACCATGATAATTGCCAATAAAATCAGCAGGCGTTTTTGTGTCAGTGTCATTCCAACATCCCCCTTGACAGGCTTAGTTCTGTATGTTATGATTTGTTACAATTGTAACAGCGATATAATTGTAACGGCGAGGAGTTGAATTGTCAATGGGGGCAGCAAAAATGGAACAAAAGACGAAAAATGTTTCACCGTTCAGCAACGAGAGCCGTAACGCTTATGTGGTGGAGCATCTCACCAGTTCCATGCTGGCGCTACTGGAGGAAAAGCCTATCACTGAAATATCCATCAGCGAGTTGTGCGGCATGGCTGGAGTGGGGCGGACATCTTTCTACCGCAATTACGAGGAAAAGGAAGATATTATCAAGACATATATTGAGCAGTTATCTCAGGATTGGGTGGGTAAATGCAAAGAAGCCCCGGATCTCCCCGTAAAAGAGATCGTACGGAGCGTGTTTTCGCATTTTGAAGCAAACCGGGATTTTTACAGCTTGCTAAACAAAAGAGGATTGGTTTATCTTCTCAAAGACGTCATTTTGGATTTGTGCGGCTTCAATTCAGAGCAGGAAATGGCCGCCGCTTATTCTTCTGCCTATGTGGGGTTCTTTTTGTATGGCTGGATAGAGGTCTGGTTCCGGAGGGGGATGAAGGACACAACGGAAGAATTGATAGCCTTTCTTCCCCAATAGGAAGTTTATCAAAAAAGCGGAGCTTCTAAAATCAATTTAGAAACTCCGCAAAATCGTTACAAATCGTTCTATTTAGGTGTCGCGTGGATGATGAATAGGGCGTTTATACAGAAAGCAACTGCTGAATAGCTTCCTCTTGGGTTGGAAGGAAAAAGAAATCTTTCCCCCGATTGGACTCCCAGAGAAAATCGTGAAGGGGTTTGCTGGTATAGCGAGTAAAGTCGCCATATATGGCGGCTTTTATTCCATAATTTTGATATTTTTGGAGGATTTCCCCCGCCAGACCGCGACTAAGGATGAAAAAATCCTCGGTAATGGTTTGTTTATCCAAAACCATTCGGTTAGCGCCGGTTTGATAAGAGACGGTCATCATCAGATCCAGGGCGCTTTGGACGTCGGTTATCACCAATTCAGCGCTGGAAATCAGCGCCAGTGTAATTCCATTTTGTGTATAAGGTTCGATTTTCATAAAGAATTCCTTTCATTTATTTTCACTTAGAGTTGCTCCCAAAGACTTTGCGCCAACGGAACCACTGCAAAGACGGTAAGACGGCCCTTTTCCACTGTAAAACGCAGGTCAAATCCAGCAAAAGCCACGCCGTATTTTCGCAGGGGATCATCGTGATAAGAGGGGCGGGGATCCTGGGACAATAGCTCCAGGGCTGCCTGCTGCCGGTCTTTTGGCAATAAGTTTAATAGCGCTGGAGGAAAGTCCACTTCCAGCGCGTAATCCTGCCGATCCCCAGCAAAGCCGCAGCGAGCCTCTGGATGGCTGTCGGTAAAGGGCAGATAGGGTTTGATATCATAAATGGGGGTGCCGTCCCGCAAGTCTGCTCCTGAGACAGTGAGCACCGGACCTTTTGAGGTTAGGGACACCTGTTCCAGCCGCACTGAGGACAACCCGATGGGATTTGGACGGAAAGGGGAACGGGTGGCGAATACACCCATGGCGGTGTTACCCCCTAACCGGGGCGGCTTGACGGTAGCGGCCCAGTTAGCCCGGGGCGGCAGCTGAAATTGCCACAGCAGCCACAAGTAGTCATAGCCCTCCAGGCCCTTTACTGCATCGGGGCTGCGGTATTCCGGTGTAAAAATGATTTCTCCCCGCAAACTGTTCACTAGGCCGGACTGCCGGGGAATACCGAATTTTTGGGGGAAATCGGTGTGAATATGGGCGATAATATTCATGTTGGCTCTCCTTTGGGCATTTTTATTATAACGGATTTTTCTGCCCAACGCAAGGCCGGAGGAGGAGGAAGGATTGCGCGGCGGAGAAAACTATGCTAAAATAAAAGCGGCAGGTCAAGCACCCGCCGCCCGCCCATTCGCATATGCTGGGGCAGGCGGATTGACCGCCCGAAACCGTCCATAACAGGATAGAGAGGAGATATATCATGGAGGAGCGAACAAAGGAATTGATGGGAAAAGCCCGCCTTACCGCCGGCGTGGCGATGGATACCGCTCTGCGGGCTGCTGGCGTCGCCGCCCAAAAAGGAGGCCAGCTGATGGAAAAAACCAAGCGGGGCTTTCAGGTGTTGGATTTGAACAACGAAATAGATTTGCTTTTGCGGGATATTGGGCGGATGGTTTATCTAACCCATACCGGCGCAAAGGCTGATGAGGCCGCACTACAGGCCAAGCTAGAGGAAATTGATGGAAAATACGCACAAATCGCCCAAATTAAAGAGGAGGCGCAGGCCCGCAGCGCTACGATTGTATGTCCGGTGTGCGGCAAGATCTGTGAAAAAACCGATTTGTACTGCCGGGTATGTGGAGAAAAGCTGCAATAGACGCAAAAGCTGTGCTGGTAGTCCCGGCTTTTTGCCTTGCGGAAGAACTGCCGCTGGCCGCTGTAATCTTAAATACATAAAAGATTCCGGTGGTTTTATGCTTTGCCAGCAATGGTTTTTGCAGAACGGAATATTTTAGAGATGGATATCGTTTTTTAAAATCAGTCTTGCGCGGGCGGGCATGCCGCCCCGCAAGGATTTTTTCACAAGCCGCCGCTGGGTTGAGAAAAAGCAAGGGGCGGACAAGCGTTTCGATTTGAAAGGAGAAAGCTACTATGTTGGCATATTCGTGTTATCAGGAGAGCGCTCAATATCTCCGGAGCCGCCTGGAAGGGCTGGTTCCAAGAGCGCTGTTGATTTTAGGATCGGGGCTGGGATTTTTAGGAGAACAGGTAGAGCAAGCCCGGATTATTCCCTATGGGGAGATTCCGCACTTTGGTTTGGCCACCGCGCCCGGCCATGAAAGCCGGCTGGTGTGCGGGCTGCTGTGGGGCGTGCCGGTGGCGGTCATGCAGGGGCGGCTGCATTATTACGAGGGACATACTCCGGAGGATATCGTCTACCCCCTGCGGGTGGTCCGGTTGTTGGGCGCAGAATATCTGGTGGTTACCAACGCCGCAGGAGCCATTAACCGAGAATTTTCCGTAGGGGATTTGATGGTGATTTCCGATCACATTCGCATGATGGGGGATTCCCCTTTGCGGGGACCCAATTTGCCCCAGTTTGGGGAGCGGTTTTGTGATATGAGCCAGGTTTATGACTCCGACCTTCAGGCATTAGCGTTGGAAAAGGGGCGGGAACTGGGCTTGTCCATGCAGTCGGGCGTATATTTTTATTTTCCCGGGCCTCAGTTTGAAACACCGGCGGAGATTCGGGCGGCTCGCGTCTGGGGGGGCGACGCAGCGGGCATGTCTACCGTTTATGAGGCAACTGCCGCCAATCATTGCGGTATGCGTACCCTTGGATTGTCGCTGATGACCAATATGGCCGCCGGCGTATTGAATCAGCCTCTTTCTGGAGCCGAGGTCAATGTGGCGGCGGAAAAAGCGCAGAACAACTTTACCGCCCTGATTCGGGCGGTGTTGCCCGAATTGAAAAAGGAGGAAAGATGTTAGATTTGTTGATTCGGCAAGTCACCGCTGTGACCATGAACGACCAGGGACAGATTTTGGAAGGGGCGAACATCGCTGTTAAAGACGGCAAGATTGTGTTCATAGGGACTGAGCTTCCTCAGGAGATGGCCGCCCGCACGATAGAGGGCGGAGGAAAGATCGCTATGCCCGGTCTGATTAACACCCATGCCCACGCCGCTATGTCTCTGATGCGGGGCTACGCGGATGACTATGTGCTCCAGGAATGGCTCAACGACCATGTATTTCCTGTTGAGGACAAGCTCATGCCGGAGGATATTTATTTGGGAACTCAGCTGAGCATGGCTGAAATGCTGGCTACCGGGACGATCTCTTTTACCGATATGTATATGCATCTGAACCAGATGGCCCAGGCGGTGGAAGATGGCGGCATGTACGGCAACTTTTCCAACGCGGGCATGAGCTTTGATCCGAAAAGCTATGATTTTGATGCTGACGACGTGACCCGGCAAAACCGGGAGGCTTTGGCCCGGTATCATCAGGCCGATAGCGGACGGTTGCTGCTGGACGCTGCGATCCATGCCGAATATACCAGTTTTCCCCGGCTGTGGCGGGATTTCGCCGGTTTTGCCAAAGAAAACCGGTTGAATATGCACGTTCACCTTTCCGAAACGCAAAAGGAACATCAGGATTGCCTTCAGAAATACGGTAAGACCCCCGCCCGTATGCTGTATGAAAACGGCGTGTTTGATACGCGAGCCACTGCCGCCCACTGCGTCTGGGTCAGCGAGGAGGACATGGATCTATTGGCGGAAAAGCAGGTAACTGTTGCGCATAATCCGGTGAGCAATCTAAAGCTTGGCTCAGGAATCGCACCGGTGGCCCGTATGCTGGGGAAAGGATTGCGGGTTTCCTTGGGTACTGATGGGGTGTGTTCCAACAACAGTCACGATTTGTTTGAGGAAATGAAGCTGGCCGCCCTGCTGCAAAAAGGCGTCACTGGCGATCCTCGGCAAGTATCGGCTTACCAGGCGCTATGGATGGCTACCCGGGCGGGCGCATTTGCCCAGGGGCGGGAAGCCAGCTTAGGTCAGCTGACCCCTGGCTATGACGCTAGCTTGATTCTGATTGATACCAACCGGCCTGGATTGTTGCCAATACATCACCCCGAATCTACCTTGGCTTATTCCGCAAAGGGGGGAGACATCTGTTTGACGATGGTTCGGGGAAAGGCGCTCTATGAAAACGGGGAATATACCACCTTGGATATAGAGCGCATCCGTAGCCGTTTGGGCGGAGTGCTGAACCGGCTCTTCCGAGCATAAAGTGTAGAGAAGCACTGATGAAATAGGCCCGCCGCCTCTGTTTTGCGGATCAAAAGTTCTGTTTGCCAATCTGCCGATTGATTTCGTCAGTCCTTCCGCAGCATCGGAATCGGTAGGAAAGGCGCGGCGCGCCCCTGCTGCTGATGCGGCACTTGAAAAGGGGGGCGCCAGTTTGAGCAGACAAAACAAGAGCAGTTTTTTTAGCGGAACGCTGGTACTTATGGGATCGGGCGTATTGGTCAAGGTAATCGGCGCGTTTTTTTCCATTCCGCTGGCGAATCTTTATGGCGCAGATGGAAATGACATCTTTATTAGCGCATACTATGTGTATACCGCGCTGTATGTGATTTCTTCGGCGGGGCTGCCGGTGGCGGTTTCCAAGCTGGTGTCTGAGGCGCGGGCCAAGGGCCGGATGGACGAGGTCCGGCGGATTGCCAGGGTTACTGGCGTTTCCTTTGTGCTGCTGGGGGCGGCGCTATCTTTGGGACTGGGCCTGCTGGCCGAGCCGGTTTGCCGGCTGATTGGAAGCAGCTGCCGGTATGCGTTGATCGCTATCGCGCCTGCGATTTTTTTCACCTGCGTGGTATCGGCGGTGAGGGGATATTATCAGGGGTTTTCCGACATGATTCCCACTGCGGTCTCTCAGATTGTGGAGGCGTTAGGCAAATTGATATTCGGCCTGGGTCTGGCCTGGTATCTGATGAACCGGGGATACAGTCTGGAGGTAGTGGTAGCCGGCGCGGTGGCTGGCGTTACGCTGGGAACGGTGTTCAGCGCCGTTTATGTAATCGGTTATGCTCTTCGACATCGGAATGGAGATAAAATCCGTGGCGGAGGATGCCGGCCGGCAGGCCAGCTGGTAAAAGAGCTGTTTCGCTTGGCGGTTCCCATTACGGTGGGGGCCTCGGTATTTAGTCTGAGCAGTCTGCTGGATACTTTTATGGTCAAGCTGCGGCTTCAGGAAGGTTGTTATATGACCGACGCGGCAGCGGGGTATCTTTATGGAGCCTATGGCTTTGCGGTGAAACTGTTCAACCTGCCGCTTAGTCTGGTGGTGTCTATTGGGGTCAGCCTGATTCCCGCTATCAGTGGGGCGCTGGCGGTTAGCCGTCGGGAAAAGGCTCAGAGTCTGGCTGAGAGTGCCTTTCGTCTCACTGGTTTGTTAGCATTTCCCTGTGCGGTAGGTTTGGCGGCCATCCCGCTGCCGGTGCTGCGGGTGCTTTTTGGAAGTCAGGGGGACGCCTGTGAACTGGCTGCGCCTTTGCTGCGCCTGCTGGCTCCGGCGGTATTTTTAGCGGCTATGGTGTCAGTGACCAATCCGGTGCTCCAGGCCATGGGACGTGTGGGGTTGCCGGTGTGGTCTATGGTTTTGGGCGCGGCAGTCAAGGTGGGTTGCAATTACCTGCTGGTGGGGATTCCAGAGATCGGCATTGCCGGCGCGCCGGTGGGCACTTGTCTTTGTTACCTGGTGATTTTGTGCCTCAATTTGTGGCACATGAAGCGGCTCCAGCTTTCAGTATCTTTGGGGCGGGCTTTTTTGCGGCCGTTTGTTTCGGCGGCGGTTATGGGGCTTTTTGTGTGGCTGCTTTATCCCGCGTTGACTGGCGGTGGAATGTATGGGCTGGCGGCTGTAGGGTTGACGGTAGGGTTGGCGGCGGTTTTATATGCTTTTATGTTGGCGGCTACCCGCGCGGTGCCTAAAGAGGACTTGCTGATGCTGCCCAGAGGGGAAAAACTCGTAAAAATCTTAAAAATTCAGTAATTTAGCATTGCCAAGGGGATAAAAATATGATAGATTTAAACAGTACCGCCTATGGGTTCGAAGATCTGCGTCAAATTATGGCGTTACTGCGTCAGCCTGGGGGATGTCCTTGGGACGCGGCGCAGACCCACCAGTCCATCCGGAAGAATTTTCTGGAAGAGGCTTATGAGGTTTGCGAGGCCATTGACCAGCGGGATAACAGTCACCTCTGCGAAGAATTGGGAGACGCGCTGCTTCAAGTGGTGTTTCATACCCGAATCGCTGAGGAAGCCGGAGCCTTTACCATGGAGGATGTGTGCACCGGCATTTGTAAGAAGTTGATTTTTCGTCATCCGCATATTTTTGCTGACGGGGAAAAGCTTACAAAGCCGGAGGAGACTTTGGCGGTCTGGGATCTGATGAAAGCCCAGGAAAAACAACAGGAAACTGGTGTCAGCGCCATGAACGACGTGGCAAAATGTCTGCCTGCTTTGACTTACGCTGAAAAAATTCAGTCCCGGGCAGCCCGCTGGGGCGTTGACTGGCAGTCAGCTCGGGCGGTTATGGACAAGCTTTTGAAGGAAGCAGGGGAGTTGCAATCCAGTCTTTCGGAGGCGGGCGACATAGAGGAGACGTTAGGCGATTTGCTTTTTGCCTCGGTTGCTCTGGCTCGCAAAAAAGAAATCGATCCAGAGGAAGCGTTATTTCGAGCTGCGCAAAAGTTTATGCGCAGGTTTGCCTGGATGGAGCAGGCGGCAGGGGACAAGCTTTCCCAGCTGAATCAGAAGGAAATGACTGCTCTTTGGCAGCAGGCGAAGCAGGAAGTAAAGCCGTATCATCATGCGGAAGATCCGTTTTGAGATAAATTGGGGTCTGCTTGGAAGGTAGAAATTGCGGATTTGCTCATAAATGGGCTTTCATCGGGCGGCAAAGCCGCGCAGGCGGTTCATGAGCCGCTTGCAGTTGTAATTTACGCCAAACTCGGAGAGTTTTCCTTTTTCAAGCAAGGCCTAGAGAAGAAAACAAGAAACAAAAGATTTTCAGGAGGAACATGACATGAACAAAACCGAACTGGTTGCGGCCATTGCCGAAAAAGCCGAGCTGACCAAGAAAGACGCTGAGAGCGCTTTGGGCGCTATGGTAGACGCCATCACGCAGGCGTTGGCCCAGGGGGACAAGGTTCAGCTGATTGGCTTCGGAACTTTCGAGGTCAAAAACCGTGCGGCACGTACCGGCCGCAATCCCCAAACCAATGAAACCATTGAAATCGCCGCTTCCAAATATCCTGTTTTTAAGGCTGGCAAAGCGCTGAAAGATAAGGTCGCTGAATAGAGGGCGGAAGTTGCCGGCTGCTTACCAAAAGGAGAACCACGCCATGCGTTTGGATAAATATCTAAAGGTCGCCCGGCTGATTAAGCGCCGGACGGTGGCTAATGACGCCTGTGACGGCGAGCGGGTCACTGTCAATGGACGGGAGGCAAAAGCCTCTTACCAGGTAAAGGTGGGGGATGTAATTGGCATTGCCTTTGGAAACCGTACTTTACGAGTGCGAGTACTGGCAGTTCCAGAGTACGCCACCAAGGAGCAGGCCGGGTTGCTCTATCAGGAGCTGACCGACTGACTGGATTTTTTGGCATAACCGAACAAGCCTCCTCATAGAATCCTAACAAAAGGGTCCTATGAGGAGGCTTTTTTGAGCAGTCGAAACAAGGAGGTTTTTTGAAAATGAATATGAGTGAATTAAATCGGATGCAAGGAGAACTGCCTCACAGCCTAACGCTGGAGGAACGGGGACGGCTTAACGTCACTGGGGTCAGCGAAGTTTTAAGTTTTGATGAAAATGAAGTTATCATGGATACCACTTTGGGGCAGTTAACCGTTCAAGGCGAGCAGCTTCATGTGGAAAAACTTAGTTTGGATGTGGGAGAGCTGACGGTAGCCGGGGAGGTACAGGGAATGTTTTACAGCCGGGCGCGGGATAAAAAAGGCTCCTTCTGGTCCAGGGTGTTCTAATGTTGGTCACTGGATTGGATCAGCAGATGATCTATACCCTTCGAGCGGCAGCGTTAGGGGTGACGCTAGGTCTGTTGTATGATATGCTGCGGGCGTTACGTATACAGTTGCGGCTCCGCCGGTGGGGGACGGCGGCGCTGGACTTGTTGTTTTGTCTTTGCGGGCTGATGGGTTTTTTGTTGTTGATACTTCGGGGAACCGATGGGCGGCTGCGGCTCTACTTGCCTTTGGGCTTGGCGGCAGGATGGATGGTTTACCGGAAAACCATTTCCCGCTGGGTGCTGAAAGGCTTTTTATGGCTGTTGGACCTGTTAGGACAGGCTTTAAAAACTTTATGGGAAGGGGTATTGTGGGCTTTCAGCTTTCCTCGGGGGAACTGATGAGGAAAGCTTTGTTGGAAGAAGGAGCGGCCGCCGCTGAAGATTCAGCCGCGGCTGTTTCTTTATGGGAGCAGGGCATTAGGAAAACGCATCCCGCAAGGCAGCTGCGGCCTGAGGAATCTCCTCCAACTTCAGTCCGGCAAAACCTAAAACCACCGTGCTTTTTGGGGGAATGCAGTCCCGGCAATATTCACTGAGGCCCCGAACCGGCGCGCCTGCCGCCGCCGCTCGGGCCACTAGCCAAGCTTCGTCTTTTCCTGGGAGCGTGAGCAAAAAGTGTAGCCCCGCTTGTGCGCCAGCGATTTCTGCGCCGGGTAGCTGAGAAAGTTCTTCCAGCAAAAGCTGCTGTTTTTTCCGATAAAGATTGGCCGACCGCCGCAGGTGACGGCTATAAAGCCCTCGCTCCAGAAAGGCCCGCAGGGTTTGCTGCTCAAACCGGGACAGAGTAGAGGCGGCAAAACCCATTCGTTCCTGATAGGCCGCCAGCAGACGCCGGGGAAACACCAGGTAGGCAGCGCGAATGGAGGGAGCGATGGATCGGGAAAAGGTGCCGATATAGATGACTTTATCCCCGCCGTCCAATCCCTGCATGGCGGGAATGGGCCGGGTGGCATAGCGAAATTCACTGTCGTAGTCATCCTCTACCAAAAATCGGTTTTCCACTTCTTCGCTCCAGGCCAGCAGTTGGGCGCGGCGGCCCGCCGGCATGGTTATACCCAGGGGAAACTGGTGAGAGGGAGTCACAAAGGCAACGTTGGCCCCACTTTCCCGCAGCTTATCGGCTCGCAGGCCGCTGTTATCCAGAGGGATCATTCGCACCTGCCGCCCATGGCTCCGCAACACCTGCCATGCCGCCCGGTAGCCTGGGTCTTCCAAGGCGTAAACACTTTCCCAAGGCAAAACCTGAGCCAATACGTTCAACAGGTACTCTAAGCCGGCTCCTACGACGATTTGATCGGCCTGGCATCGTACGCCCCGGTATTCCCGCAAAAAGGCGGCTAGCGCTTGACGAAAGCCCAGGTCTCCCTGGGCTTCTCCCCGCTGAAGCAACTGAGGGTTAGAGATGGCCTCCCTGCTGAGTCTGGCCCATGAGGCGTAGGGGAAAACGCCGGTGTCTACCGCGCCGGTAGAAAAATCAAAACGGGGAAGCGGGGTTTCCGATTTGGCTGGCGCAGGAGGAAGCGGATGAGACCGAGCTGGGCGAACGGGGATATTGCTGACGTAATAGCCGCTTTTTGGGCGGGCGTAGATATAACCCTCGGCGGATAGCATGCCATAAGCAGTTTCTACGGTGCTTTGGCTGATCTTTAAATGGACGCATACCGCCCGTTTGGAGGGAAGTTTTTCTCCTGGACGCAGGCGTCCGGCTTCTAGTTCGGTAATGATGTGGCGATAGAGCTGCTCATAGAGGGGGCGCTTATCGCTGGCTTGCAGTTTCAGCGTAAAATTGTCCATAAGTTTCCTACCTTTCTGTTCCCCTGGACAGCCGGAACGAAATCGGATATATGGGGAATAGGAATCAGTCTTTGCAATCAATGGGGTCCTTCTGAAAAAACGCGATCTGATTCACCGACCCATAAACGGTGTCCATCCATCCCATTGCGCAGCGCACTTCAAAAGCTGCGGACAGCCGTTGGCTGGTGATGATTTCAGCGGTTTTTCCTACCGTATAGCTGCCGCCAGGTTCCAACAGCAGGGCTTTTTGTGCGTATCCCAAGGCATGGGAAGGATCGTGCGTGTTTAACACGATCCCCATGCCTGTATCTGCCAGTTTTTTCAGGGTTTCCAGCACCAATAGCTGGTTTTTCAAATCCAGATTGGCCTCTGGTTCGTCCAGTACCAGCAACTCGGGCTCTCCTGCCAATGCACGGGCAATGGCCGCCATTCGCCGTTGTCCGCCGGAAAGCTTGTTCAGAGGCTGACGTGCCAGTTGGGACAAGCCCAGCTGTTCCAGCGCCTGCCAGGCTGCGTTCCAATCAGTTTCTCCTGGTTGAGAAAAGACTCCCAGCCGGCTGGCTCGGCCCAAAAGGACCAGCTCCAATACGGTGCGTGCGGCGGCGCTCTCCCCCGACTGGGGCACATAAGCCGCTCGCTGCCACAGGCTCCGCCCTTCCAGCCGGCGGATATCCAAGCCGTTCAAGAGGCTTCTTCCGCTGTTCCAAGGCAATAATCCCAGCATACACCGGAGCAGAGTGGTTTTTCCCACGCCGTTTGGACCTAGAATCGCCAATATTTGGCCGCTTTCTACCGAAAAGCAAAGATCTTTCAATAAATCTTTTTTGCCGGGATAGCGAAAGGAGCCTTGCTCTACGGAAAAAATCAAAGTTTCCACCCCCCAGTCTTTGCCAGCAGGGCCAGCAGGCAAGGCGCGCCGATTACTGCCGTCAGGATGGAGATGGGCAGTTCAGAGGCAGTCAGGCTTCTGGCAGCGGTATCGACGATAACTAAAAATATTGCGCCGCCTGAAAGCGCTGCCGGCATTAGCCGGGCGTTGTCCGAACCCACTGCCATTCGGCAGATATGGGGAGCCAAAAGGCCTACCCAGCCCACTTGTCCGCAAAGCGATACCGCCGAAGCGGTGATGGCCGAGGCGCATATTGCCGTTGCACCGCGCAGCAGGCCTAGCCGGCATCCGCAGGCGCGAGCCTCGTCTTCAGCGAGTGTAAGCAGGTTGAGTCTCCACCGCAGTAGATGCAAAACCAGTCCTCCCGCCGCTAGCAGAGGCAAACCAAACCACAGCCGGCGCCAGCTTACGCCGCTGAGACTGCCCATAAGCCAATAAGTAATGGCCGGCAGCTGAGAGTCCACATCGGCCACATATTTTACCAGAGATACTAAGGCGGAAAACAGGGAGGACAGCGCTACGCCTGCCAGCACCACCCCTGCCATGGAGCGGCTTTTTCCCCGGCTTAGGAAAAAGGTTAGCGCCGCCGCGCCCAAACCGCAAACCAAGGCCAGACCCTGCACGCCTGCCATATTCCAGCCCAGCAGCAGGGCCAGCGCCGCGCCAAAACTGGCTCCCGAAGCCACGCCTAGGGTATCCGGCGTAGCTAGCGGATTGCGGAACAGGCTTTGAAAAGCCACGCCGGCCCCCGAGAGGCCGGCGCCTATCGCCAGGGCCAGCAGAATTCTGGGCAAGCGCATGTTCCAGATCATACTGTTTGCCAGCGAGTCACCGCCCTCGCCGCTAGTGAAATGAGCGAAAAGAATCTTTAAAACTTGTCCTGGAGCTACCGGATATCGTCCGATACACAGGCAGATCAGTCCCACAGCCAGGGGCAAAAGAACCAGTGCCAGTCCCTTCAGCAGTTTGCTGCCAACAAAGGCAGGGCGGTTTACGCCGCCCTGCCCCAAATGGTGGATGCGCTCTCTTATTTGTAGCATAGCCTGGTTAGCTGGCCATGGCCGACTCCGCCGGAGGGGCGTACAGTGTTTTCAGGTCGTTGTCGGTCAAAGTAATACCATAGTATTTCTGATAATAGTCCCGGATTTCCTGATCCAGATCCAAATCGGCAAACAATTCGGGATACAAGGTCTTTGCAACCCATTGCAAAGCCAAAGGAGAATCTGAGCAGGGGGCAAACCAGTAGTAAACTCCCAGGGGGAACTTATAAACCTGTTTGTTCTGAACTGCTTTTAATCCGCTCCAATCCTGGCCCTCGCCGGCGGTGTTGTTCAAAATATCTTCTGGGGTATAAGCAGAAAAACTGTTTAGCAGCAGCACGTCGGGGTTCCAGGCGTAAATCTGTTCCAGATCTACTGGAGCGGCGGGTTTATCAATGGAGGCGGCTACGTTTCCCGCCCCGCAGGTGGTAAGCCAATAACTCCCAAAAGTATTGCCCGCTGCTAAAATGGTGGTGCCGGTGTAGTTATTCAGGATCAGGGCGGTTTTCTGTTGGGAAGGGGTCAGCCCGGCCACCTTTTCCTGTACCATTTCTATTGTCTGGCGGCCATAATCCGCCAGGGCTTGGGCTTGGTTTTCTTTTCCTAGCATTTGCCCCATCAGTTCAGCCCAGCGGGTAAAGGTTTCAATGGTATTCCCGGTTTTGCTAACCCCAGTGCTGAAACCTACGCATGGGATGCCCATAGCGGTTAATTGGCCGGCGGCTTCGGTATCTGCCGCATTGGCGGTATTATAAAGCACTACGTCGGGCTTTAGTCCAGCGACTTCCTCCACATTTACGGTCTCCCCTTGGGCGAAAGAGGATTCTACCTGAGAAAAATCCCCCAGCTTGGAGAGAAAAGAGTTTTGCGCTGCGTTTTTTGAGGCCGGGGTTAGTCCCACAATGGTATCCGCTTCCCCGGTCATCATGGTATAGACCGAAGCCAGCGGTACGGTGGAGATAATCACCACTCGATTGATCTCTCCAGGAACGGTGACTTGGGTTCCCTGGTCGTCGGTGACGGTGCGTTCTGCCGTTTGTTGATTTCCGTCTTCCCCGTTGGAGGGTCCCTGCGGGTTAGCGTTGGGCTGGCCTCCGCAGGCGGCTAGGCTAAGAAGCAGCGCTGCCGCCAGCAAAAAGACCAGCATTTTGTTTGGATGTTTCATGATGGTTCCTCGCTTTTTCAAAATTTATCATTCCGTTGGGCAGTTCCTTCGGTTTGATGCTGTATCAGGATTGCCGGCGGCCGGCCTGCGGCATGATTTGGACAAGCCGTCTCTGGTTAGGGCCTGGCAGAGGGATCTTTTGAAATTACATTGGAATAAGCCGCTTTGGCGCTGACGCCGGGCAGTCTTCCAATTTTGCCGGAAAGAGCGCTGATGACGTCCTGGGGAGCGTCTACCGCCACACTGATGACATTAACCCTTCTCCGAGGATAGGGGATGCCCATGCGCCCGATAATCCAAGGAGCGTAATCGTGGAGAATCTGGTTCAGCGGTCCCGCCGACTCTCCGTTTTCCACAATAATGCCAATCACCGCCACTCTGCTTTCCATGGAGGCTCCTCCTCACCGGCTTTGATCATAGATCATAAAAAAGCCGCCTCTGTCCTCAGGACAAAGGCGGCCGGCTCCGAAAGCTGTTCGGAGGGTATTTTTGCGCCGCTTTATCTTTGGGCAAGGAATACCCGGCCCGCAGGACAGTTTTGATTTTGGGAATACGGTCAGAACATCTTTCCGGTTCCTCTATAAGATAGTATACCACATTTCTTCCTGGTATGCAATCCCCACAGGGTTTCTCTGTTTCAAATGGGTTACGGCTCAAAATCTACAAGATATTCCCCGTCAATCAAACAGTATTCTGTCCCGTACCGCCGGCATTGATCCAATGTTTCTTGATTGTCCCGTAATAAAGCCTCCAGGGTACAGTCGGCGTCGTCCAGCCGAGTCTCAATGGCATTGGCATGTTTTTTGATGTCCGCGTAGCGGGCTTTTATGTAAGTCTCGCTCATGACCAAACAGCAATATCGAATTTCTTTTCGATAATCCGCCGTAAAATCTGCTGCCCAGTCAAAAGGGATATAGCATCCCTCTACAATCAGATTTTGCCGGTTTTCAATGACGGTTTTCACCATCTCCCGGACAATCGGCCAAAGATAGCCGGTTAGCGCCTGGTCTGTGCTCATGGGAGTCAGATTGGCGTTCCCGCTGCGGATCAATCCCATTTTCAGGTGATCTATGGAAAGGTAAGGATAACCGTATCGCTCTAAAAGCCTCTGGGCAAGCAGAGTTTTTCCGGTGTGGGAAGGTCCTGTAATCAAAATTACCATAACGCGCCCCTTTTATTTGGCGTAAATTTTCCCAACAATCCAGTTGGCCAACCGGCAGGGCAACAGTTTTACTAACAGGCAGACGGCCTGATAAGAAAATCCGATGGAGGCGAGCGGTTTTGGGTGGGACTTGTTTGCCGCTTTGCAGATGGCTTTCGCCGCCTGCTGAGGCGTCATTCCGTTTTGTTCGTCCCGCTCCATGACGGCCACCGAACGGGAAATCCGCCCATGGTATTCGTCGTCTCCAGCGGCGCTTTTGCTTCTTGCAGCGGTAAATCCGGTGCGGATATCTCCGGGACGGACGGCGCAAACTGTTATGCCATAAGGGCGGACTTCGTTGGCTAAAGCCAGGGTATAACTGTCAATAGCCGCTTTTGCCGCCGAATAATAAGCCTGGAAGGGGATAGCCACCGGGGAGGCTACGCTGCTGATATTGATGATCTTACCCCGCCTTTGCCGCCGTAAAATGGGAAGGAATATGCGGTTGACCCGCGCCATGCCGAAGAAATTCACGTCAAATTGCCGGATGGCTTCTGCTGTATCGGTGAACTCTATTGCTCCAGAGATGCCAAATCCGGCGTTGTTTACCACCAGATCCACTTGCCCTTCCCGGTCTAAAATGATCTGAGCCGCCGCTTGAAGGGTGTCTTCTTTCGTCACGTCGGCGGAGATGTGGAAGATATCTGGATGGCGGCGCTGGCTCCGGCTTAATTCATAAACCGCGTAACCTTGCTGAGCCAGCAGCTTTGCGGTTTCCAGTCCGATGCCTGAGCTGCCTCCGGTGATCACCGCCACTTGTTTCATACGTTTCACCCCGATATTTTTTCTCTATTCGTTTTATTTTTTCAATAGGGATTGCCGGGTTATCAGCCGAAGTACCCGGGGCCGGTTGTATCGCTGAATCGCCACCAGGGCTAGTTCCAAGCTCATGGATGCCAGCGAGGTAATGAGAAACACCGGCCAGGAGCCGAACCACCGGATGGCCGCCAGGGGCGCCAGGCTGGCTATGGCGCCAAGTTCATGCACGATCTCAGCTTGACACATAGCTCCGGCAATTTCCTCTGGCGTGTGGAGCTGAAAGGAAAATAGCGTGGGCACATAAGTAGGAAGGTATTCCTTCCAAACCTTTACCCGCAACCGCCGGTAAAGGGCCGGTTCCCAGGAGCGAAGGCGGAACCAGCTATTTTGCGGGTTGGCCCGGTTGCGCATCACCCAATTTACCGCTCCTCCGAAAATGATCCGAATGAGCAGATGATAGGCAGTGGTCCCCAAAGTAATTGCCGCAGGCAATAGCCATTCCGGCCCGCTGTTGCGGTAAAAGGCTGTTGCGGCTACCGCCCCCGCTGTTGTTAGCAGTGCGCTTCCCCACAGGAGGATCTTGATCTTGCTCATGAAATGCTTTCGCCTTTGTTTTAGTGGTCTTTCGGGGCGTTCAAAGTCTTTTCCATAATAAAATTGGTCAAAAAAACCCCGCCTCGTTCCACTTGTTGTTCCCGAACAAGCTTGTAACCTCGTTGCTCAAAAAAGGGCCGGGCAGTGATGGAAACATGGGCGCTTATTCGGGGACAGCCTTTTTCCCCAGCTCGTTGTTCCAGCGCTTGGGCCAGGGCGGTTCCCACACCTTGCCGCTGATAGTCTCGATGGACATACAGCCTGTCCAGATAATCTCCGTCCAGATCGGCAAAACCAGCCAGTTCGCCGCCAATCCTTGCCACCAGGGTCTGGTGCTGCAAAAAAGACTTGTCCCATTGGGCCGGGTCGGCTTTGCCGTCCGCCCAAGCGTCTACCTGCTCTTGAGTATAGTCTCCCAGGCATACGGTGTGCACCGTTTGATAAAAAAGACGCACCAGCGCTCCCGCTTCTCCCGGCTTATATTCAGACAAAATAATTTGCGCGCTCATACCTGGACCCACCTTTCCAGTTGGGAAAAGGGCAACGATGCTTCGCACCGCTGACCATGCCGGTCTTCGCCAAAGACCGCCAGCTCTTCAAAGTCATGATAAATTTCCAGGTTGGAATCGGTCAGCCCTTGCGCAGCGGCAAAGGCGCTGGCCGCCGCTTCCAGCTGGGTCAGGGTATAGCCCTTTTTTCCATATCGCAAAATGATTTTTTCCATGGTTTTCTGCTCCTTTCCCCAGGACTGGGGCCTGGGCTTTCGTAGAACCACTAACTATTATACTCGTATCTTGTTGCGGATTTGGTCGTCTGCTGTCAGAACCTGTATGGCGGAACGCCTTTTTTGGTCAAAAGCCGCCAGGCTGGCCAGTTAGGATTGCTGTTGACTTTGAGGAGCCGTCCGCCCTCTCCGGACAAAAGCCATAAAGTGGGCTACCGCCGGGGTTTGCGCCGTCTGGGGTAAAGTACACATCACCGCTTGCCGGGGAGGGATTACCGGTGCGGTGCGCAGCTCGCGCACCAAGCCTTCCGCCAGTTCAATGTGGGCATATTCCCGAGTGACGCAGGCCACGCCTAGTCCAATACGGGCCAGCTGAAGCAGCAGGTCGTGGGTTGCCAGCTCCATTTCGGGACGTAAAGCCAAGCCCAGACTTTCGAACCGCTTTTCCAGATAGAGCCGGGAACCAGCCTGCCGGTCCAGCAGAATCAGGGGCATCCGAGCCACTTCGGCCAGGGTGTGGGTCCGCTGAAAGTCACAGGGATATCCGGCTGCCGCCACAAACACCATATGCGTGTCAAAACATACCTCAGTTTGAAAATTGGCGGTTTCCTCCGGCATGCTGGCAAAAGCGATATCCACCGTTCCCTGGCTTAGAAGAGACAGTACCTGCCGGCTGGTGCCGTTGCGCAGCTGAAGCCGCACCCCCGGTTTTTCCCGCCGGAAGGCCTCTAAATAGGGCAGCAAAAAGGTTCTGGTCATGGTGTCGCTGGCGCCAATGACCAGCTGTCCGGTTTCCAGCAAGCGGGTCTGGCGCAGTTTTTCCTCGGCGTTTTCCAGCAAGCAGATCGCGCCCCGCACCTGCTCATAAAGCAGACGGCCCTCTCGCGTCAGGGTCACCCCTCGCTTTCCCCGGACAAATAGAGGCGTGCGAAGCTGATCTTCCAGCCGCTTAACCGCCTGGCTGGCCGCCGGTTGGGAGAGATAAAGCGCCTTCGCCGCCGCTGAGATGCTCCCCGCTTCAGCCACCACCTGAAAGACCCGGTACAGCTCCAACTTAGCTTCCATTTGTCACCGCCTATTCATCAGACTTATGATAAACATTCAAAAGTTTGGCTTTACGAATAGCTTTATTCTTAGTATAATCAAAGTGTTCTGATTTGACAATCCTTTTTTCACGTTTTTTAAAATCAAACCGGTTTTGCAGGTACTTTTCCGTTGAGGGGAAGGGCGGCCGGGAACAGGAGGAATTTTTATGTCCAACTGCGCAATCGTAGGCATTAACTGGGGTGATGAGGGCAAGGGCCGTATGGTGGATCTGATTACCCAGCAGTATGATGTGGTGGTGCGTTATCAGGGTGGCAACAACGCCGGGCACACCGTTATCAATGACCATGGCAAATTTGCTCTCAATTTGCTGCCTTCCGGCATTTTTCGGCCTGAAGTAGTGAATGTGCTGGGAAACGGGGTGGTGATTGACTGCCAGCACCTGTGCAAGGAAATCGCCAACCTCCGGCAAGCGGGCATCTCCATCACGCCGGATAATTTCAAAATCTCTGATCGGGCGACTCTGGTGTTTCCTTATCATCGGGATTTGGACGCTTTGGAGGAAGCCCGCCTGAAAGACCGGGCTTATGGCTCTACCAAACGGGGCATCGCGCCGGTTTACAGCGACAAATATCAGAAAAAGACCATTCAGGCGGGAGAACTGCTTTATCCCCAGTATCTCCGGGGCCGTTTAGCGGGCATTTTGGAGTGGAAGAACCTGACTATTGAAAACGTTTATCATGCCAAACCCTATTCCCTGGAGGACATGATGGCCTGGCTGGAGGAATACGGTGGGCAGATCGCTCCCTTTGTATGCGATACCGGCGCGTTTTTGCGGCAGGCGCAGTCCCAGGGCAAAGATATTTTGTTTGAGGCTCAGCTGGGCGCTTTGCGGGATTTGGATTTCGGCATCTGGCCATATACTTCCTCTTCTAACAACATTGCCGCTTACGCGCCAGTAGGCGCGGGTATTCCCGGAAGTCCAGTAGATCAGGTCATCGGCGTGGTTAAGGCATATTCCTCTTGCGTGGGCGAGGGTCCTTTTACTTGCGAATGGTTCGGGCCGGAAGCCGATGCGCTTCGGGAAGCTGGCGGCGAATACGGCGCGGCTACCGGCCGCCCCCGGCGGGTGGGGCCGCTGGGTCTGGGGGCCACTCGTTATGGAGCGACCCTCCAGGGCGCTACCAATGTGGCGTTTACCAAGTTGGACGTACTGTCGTATATGGAAAAAATCCCAGTGTGTACCCACTATGAAATTGACGGCAAGCAGACCCAGGACTTTCCGTTCCCTGCGCTGCTGGACCGCGCAAAACCGGTCTACACCGATCTCCCAGGCTGGAAGTGCGATATCAGCGGCGTTCGCCGGTTTGAAGATTTGCCCCAGGCTGCTCAGGATTATGTATTGTATGTGGAACGCGCCATTGGCTGTCATATCGGCTATGTGTCGGTGGGCGCTGAACGGGATGCGATTATTCTGCGCTGAGGTGATGGTATGAAAGATTGTTATGAAAGTCCGCTTTCCTCCCGCTATGCCTCGGAGGAGATGCTCCGCTTGTTTTCTTCCGACGCCCGCTATCAGACCTGGCGTAAGCTGTGGGTGGCTTTGGCTCGCGCACAGCACAAGCTGGGCCTGCCCATCACGCAGGAACAGGTAGACCAGTTGGAAGCGCATCTTACCGATATTGACTATGAGGCCGTCCGGCTGAAAGAGAAAGAAATTCGCCACGATGTAATGGCCCATATTCACGCCTATGGCTTAGCGGCTCCCGACGCCAAGGGTATTATTCACTTGGGCGCAACTTCCTGTTATGTCACCGATAACGCCGACTTAATTCTTTATCGAGACGGGCTGCGGTATTTGCGGGGCCAGCTGTTGGCCGCTATGAAAAACCTGGCTGGTTTTGCCCGTCAATATAAGGATTTGCCCACCCTGGGCTATACCCACTATCAGCCCGCCCAACTGGTGACGGTAGGGAAGCGGGCTACGCTATGGCTTCAAGATCTGTGGTTGGATTTGGAGGAACTGGACTTTGTTTTGGATTCTATGCGGTTTTTGGGTTGCCGGGGCACTACGGGCACTGAAGCCAGCTTTTTGGATCTGTTTGAGGGGGACGAGGGCAAAATTGACCAGATGAACCGGATGATCGCTGCGGAATTTGGCTTTGAGCGTATCTTCCCGGTATCCGGCCAAACCTATACCCGCAAGTTTGATAGCCGGATTCTCAATGTGCTCAGCGCTATTGCCCAGAGCTGTTACCGGTTTGCCAACGACATGCGCCTGCTTCAGCACGACCGCCAGATGGAAGAACCCTTTGAGGACAAACAGGTTGGATCTTCCGCCATGGCCTATAAGCGCAACCCTATGCGCTCCGAGCGCATTTGCTCACTGGCCCGCTACCTGATGGCCGATGCTATGAACGCCCCCATGACTGCCAGCGTTCAGTGGATGGAGCGCACATTAGATGATTCGGCCAACCGCCGCATCTCTTTGCCAGAGGGATTTTTGTGCGCCGACGCGATTCTGCGTTTGATGCAAAATGTTACCCAGGGCATCCGAGTGAACGAAAAAGTTATCGCCAAGGCGGTTAAGGAGTACCTTCCTTTTATTGCCACCGAAAACCTCATGATGGAGGCGGTGAAACGGGGCGGAGACCGTCAACAGCTGCATGAGATCATCCGTACCCACTCCATGGCGGCCACTGCCAGAATGAAGGAGGGGGAGTCCTGCGATCTTCTTCAGCGGTTGGCTGCCGACTCCAGCTTTGGCATGACGTTAGAGGAATTGACCGCGCTGATGGACGGACGGCGGTATACCGGTCGTTCGTCCCGGCAGGTAGAAACGTTTCTAGCTCAGTTGGAGCCAATTTTGGCCCAGACACAGGAGCAGGCGGCTCCCGCTATCAACTTGTAACGCCGGCGATTGCGCTTATGGATGTAGTATCTTCCGACCTTTGCCGCCGGAACAACTGGCGCAGCAATTGGACCGGTGGGCTGTCTGCCGCTCCAATTCGGCGGGACTACCGTTTATAGTTGTTCCGGCGGCGAGGACCTTGGATTGTCTCTCCTGCTTTAGCCAATGTTTAGAACTTGTATTCATAACCTTAAAAGCTCTCGGTCATTCAGCATTTTCGATTATGAATACAGGTTCTTATACTTGGACAGAGGGTTGGCGGAGGGAAAATAGCAGATGGGTAGGGGCCCTTCCATTTGGAAGGGCCTGAGCTTGGGTTTTAGGGGAAATACCGGACAAACCTTGACGATGGCCCTATTGTGCGCTATAATCAACTTGTTTCTTCCTTGCGTGATTATGGCAGTTACACTGCCGTGGATGGGATTTGAAATGTTTGACAAAGATGATATTGGCTGCCCTCAATAAAAAATATAAAAGCTCCTCGGGGTTGCATACCAGTGAAAAGTCGTACTTGCGTCTGTAGCGTAGCAGAATAGAGCGTCCGCCTCCTAGGTGTGCGTAGTTCGTGCGCCAGTGGCGCCAAAAATTCCATATGCGTCCGTAGCTCAGCAGGATAGAGCGTCCGCCTCCTAAGCGGAAGGCCAGCGGTTCGAATCCGCTCGGGCGTACCATT
>CATJIY010000041.1 GCA_949740695.1 uncultured Eubacteriales bacterium | reverse complement strand
GGCTCCGGTTTTGATCTGTCCGGCGTTCATACCCACCACCAAGTCAGCAATGGTGGTATCCTCGGTCTCCCCTGAACGATGGGATACTACGGCGGTATATCCCGCCCGGTTTGCCAATTGGATAGCGTCCAGGGTTTCGGTAAGCGTGCCGATTTGATTTACCTTAATCAAAACAGCGTTAGCCACCTTACCGGCCAACCCCCGGCGAATACGCTCCACATTGGTGACAAAGAGATCGTCTCCCACCAATTGAACCTGCTCCCCCAATGCCCGGGTAAGCATGGCCCAGCCCTCCCAGTCATCCTCTCCCATACCATCCTCAATGGATATGATAGGATATTTTTGGACAAAAGACTTCCACATGTTGACCATTTGCTGACGAGACATCGTCTTTTTGGCTTTCGGCAGATCATAACAGCCAGTATCATGATTATACCAGTCGGAAACAGCGGCATCCACAGCGATCATAAAGTCCTCATAGGGTTTATAGCCCGCCTGCTCAATGGCAGTTACAATCGCCTTGAGCGCATCCTCATCTTTTTTCAAGTTGGGAGCGTAACCGCCCTCATCTCCCACGCCGGCTGCTGGAGTTCCCTGCTCCTTTAAAACAGCTTTCAGCGTATGGAACACTTCGGCGCACATCCGCAGGGCCTCCCGCCAGGACTTGGCTCCCACAGGCATCACCATAAACTCCTGAATGTCCACATTGTTGGTGGCGTGAGCGCCCCCATTGAGAATGTTCATCATGGGTACTGGCAGAGTCTTTGCGTTGGCGCCGCCGATATAGGCATACAACGGCAGACCCAGGGCCTGTGCGGCGGCATTGGCGCAGGCCAACGACACCCCTAAAATGGCGTTGGCCCCCAGACGGCTCTTGTTGGGCGTACCGTCCAGGTCGATCATGGTCTGGTCAATCATGACCTGATCCATGGCGTTCATACCTGTGAGCGCTTCGGCTAGTTCGGTGTTTACCGCTTCCACCGCCTGCAAGACCCCTTTACCCTGATAACGGTTCTTATCGCCGTCCCGCTTTTCACACGCCTCATAAATGCCAGTGGAAGCGCCCGAGGGCACTGCCGCCCGGCCGCAATAGGTAGCGGCGCCATCTTCTACATAAACTTCCACCTCTACAGTAGGGTTGCCACGGCTGTCCAAAATCTCCCGGCCCACCACGTCGATAATTTCCAAAAACTTTTTCATACCCACTTCTCCTTAATCTTGAAACGATAACTATCCGTTGGATTGTGTTGCTTCGGCTTCCACCAAAGAATGACCAGTCATAGCTTCTGGCTGAGGCAACCCCAACAAAGCCAGCAGCGTGGGGGCCAGGTCACAAAGTGCTCCATCTTGCAGTTTTCCAGCCCCGGTATACAGCACCGGCACCGGGTTGGTCGTATGCTGGGTGAACGGGACGCCGTTTTGCTCCATACATTCGGCGTTACCGTGATCGGCGGTAATCAGAACAGCTCCGCCAGCGGCTTCCACCGCGCAAACCACCAGCCCTACACACTGATCCACCGTCTCCATGGCGGAAACTGCCGCTTTCATCACGCCAGTGTGTCCTACCATATCGCAGTTGGCGAAATTAAGAATGATAACGTCATATTTTCCGCTCTCTATTCGCTGGATACATTCTCTAGCCAGCGGCATCGCGCTCATCTCCGGCTGCAAATCATAAGTCGCTACCTTAGGAGAAGGAATCAATACCCTGTCCTCCCCAGGGAATACCCGCTCCTCGCCTCCATTGAAAAAGAAGGTGACATGGGCGTATTTTTCGGTTTCGGCTATCCGGAGTTGGGTCAGACCATGTTGGGCCAGCACTTGGCCCAAGGTATCCTCTAGCCGCTGCGGCGGAAAAGCCACCGAAACATTGGGCATAGCCGCGTCATATTGGGTAAAACAAACATAATAGGGGCAAAGAGCTCCATCCGGCCGGTAAAATCCAATAAAATCCGGGTCGCAAAAAGCACGAGTCAACGCTCTTGCCCGGTCGGGCCGAAAATTATAAAAAATTACGCTATCCCGGCTGGTTACCACAGGGCAATCTCCCACCCGGAAAGGCTTGACAAACTCATCGGTAATTCCGGCGGCATAGCTTTGTAAAACTGCCGCAGAAGCCAGCGGTGCTTTTTCGGCATGCCCCAATAAAGCTTGATAGGCCAGTTCCACCCGGTCCCACCGCTGATCTCGATCCATAGCGTAATACCGGCCGCACACCACCCCCAGTTGAGCAGGAAAATCCGGCAGTGCCGCTTCCAGCTTCCGCAAATAATCCGCGCCGCTTTCCGGCGGGGTATCTCGTCCATCCAAAAAGCAATGTACTACCGCGGTTGCCCCCTGCCGGCGGCAAAGCTCTAAAAGCGCCAGCAGATGATCCATATGACTGTGAACCCCGCCATCGGACAGCAGTCCCATCAAATGGACCGCGCCCTTTTGGATTTTAGCCTGAGAAACCGCCTCCAGCAAAACCGGATTTTCAAAGAACTCCCCCGACTGAATATCCCGGGTGATGCGGGAAAGCTCCTGATAAACCACCCGGCCAGCGCCGATATTGGTATGCCCCACCTCGCTGTTGCCCATTTGCCCGGCAGGCAACCCTACCGCCTCTCCCGAACAGGCCAGCTTTGCGTGAGGATGCCGAGCAAACAGTTGGTCCAGGTAAGGAGTCTTGGCAGCAGCCACTGCATTATGAGGACCAGCCGGAGCAAGGCCCCAGCCATCCAAAATCATTAACAGCAAGGGCCTTTTGGCGCCGCGTTCACTTTTGTGGCACATTTTGATTCGCCGCCTCAATAATTTTTCCAAAGCTTTCGGTGCGCATTGAAGCGCCGCCTATCAATCCGCCATCCACATCAGGCTGGGCCAACAGGTCCCGGGCGTTGCCGGTATTCATGCTGCCGCCATAAAGGATAGATACCCCTCTGGCGCCTTGGGCGCCATAAACGGTACGCAATGCCGCTCGAATGACCGCGCTAACCTCATTGGCCTGCTTTGCGGTGGCGGTATAACCAGTGCCAATGGCCCAACCCGGCTCATAAGCGATGGTCCCCCGCCGCAACTCTTCCCGCGTGACCCCTCGCAAAGCGGTCTTGACCTGCATGCGCACCACATCCAAAGTAATGTCGTTGTCCCGCATTTCCAAAGTTTCTCCCACACAAACGATCGGCCGAAGCCCGGCCTTAAGCGCAGAGAGCACCTTACGATTCACCAGGCTGTCTGTCTCGCCAAAGTCCCGGCGCCGTTCGCTGTGGCCAACAATGACATATTTGACCCCCGCCTCAACCAACATTGGCGCGGAAATCTCTCCGGTATAGGCTCCCGCAGTTTCCTGATGGCAGTTTTGTGCGCCTATGGCAATCCGGCTTCCTCGAGCAGTACGCACCGCTTCCGGAATCTGAAGATAAGGGACGCATAACACGATATCGCACCACTTTGCCTGAACGGCCAGCGGCTTTAATTCCCGAATAAATTCCCGGGCGTCTCGCGGAGAAAGATTCATCTTCCAGTTGCCCGCAATAATTGTTTTCCGATATTTTGCATTCATAGGCATCGCAACACTCACTCAGCGTCCTGGAGACAGGCCACCCCAGGCAATTCCATTCCCTGCAAAAACTCCAGCGAAGCCCCGCCGCCAGTAGAAATATGCGTAACCCGGCGGGATAAGCCCATCTGATCCACTGCAGCCGCACTGTCGCCGCCACCGATGATAGACACGCCCCGAGAATTGGCTACCGCTGACGCAATCGCCCGGGTACCGTGGGCAAAATTGGAGAACTCATAAACACCGGCGGGGCCGTTCCACACCCCCGTCCGGGCCGACTCAATAATGCTGGTATAAATCTCAACAGTTGCCGGTCCAATGTCCATACCTGCGTAACCCTCGGGAATTGCCCCAGCGGGAACCGTACGGATATCGGCGTCGTTTTGGAATTGATCGGCCACCACGGTATCCACTGGCAGCAGCAGATTGCATCCGGCATCTTTCGCCCGCTCCATCAGCTGGCCCATCTCTTCCACCAAAGATTCTTCATAAAGGGAATTGCCGATAGATCCGCCCATAGCCTTTCGAAAGGTAAACGACATGGCTCCCAGCACCAGCACCGAGTCGCATTTTTCCATCAGCAACTTTTCAATCAGCTTGAGCTTTTCGCTGACCTTTGCTCCGCCTAAAATGGCTACAAAAGGATGCTCAGGGTTCTCCATGGCCTTGCCCATCACCGAAATTTCTTTCTGCACCAAAAAGCCGCACACCGCAGGCAGATATTTGGCAATGCCGCAGGTAGAAGCATGAGCCCGGTGGGCGGTGCCGAAAGCATCGTTGACATAAAGATCCGCCATCGCTGCCAGTCCTTTGGCAAAATCGGGATCGTTGGCCTCCTCCTCTGGGCGGAAACGAATATTTTCCAGCAGCATAGCTTGGCCAGGCCGGATGCCGTTAGACATCATCTGCGCGATGGGACCGTCAATGTCGGCGGCCATAGGAATTTTGATATTCAAAAATTCTTCCAGCCGTTGCGCTACCGGCCTCAAGCTCATCTTAGAATTGACCTGCCCTTTTGGCCGGCCCAAATGGGAGCACAAAATAACGGCGGCCCCATGCTCCAAAAGATATCGAATGGTCGGCAACGCACCGCGGATGCGAATATCATCAGCGATCCCGCCCTTATCGTCCAGGGGTACGTTAAAATCGCAACGGAGAAACACCTTTTTCCCCGAAACGTCTACATCTTCCACCGATTTTTTGTGATAGTTCATAACAGTTCCTCACAATTTCTGTCAATTTTATGCAACTCTGCGACGCGGCAGGCCGCCGGCCCGCGGAGTGGGACAACGTCCCCGATTGGGCGGGATATCCCGCTTCTAAATTTGATTATAGTATAGAAGCAAGAAAAAGTAAATGTTTTTTCAAAGCGGAGGACTGCCGGTAAAATTTCAATGCGCTGGGGCAAGACAATTGCTGGAATATTCGGTAGAATAAAGGTTTAAACTGCCACATAAGGAGGAATTATCGTGGAACAAAATGCTTATGGTTATATTCGAGTATCATCCAGCGATCAAAACGAAGACCGGCAGGTGATCGCTCTACGGGAAATTGGTATTCCCGAAACCGCAATTTACATGGATAAGCAGTCCGGCAAAGACTTTGCCCGGCCGCAATACCGCCAGATGCTAAAAAAACTCCGGCGGGAAGATCTACTTTACATCAAAAGTATCGACCGGTTAGGGCGAAATTACGCCGAAATTTTGGAACAGTGGCATATCCTCACCAGAGAAAAAGGCATTGATATTGTGGTGCTAGATATGCCTCTACTAGATACCCGAAGAGGAAAAGATCTAATGGGCGCTTTTCTCAGTGACATCGTTTTGCAGATATTGTCCTTTGCTGCAGAAAACGAACGCAGCAATATCCGCCAGCGACAGGCTGAGGGAATCGCGGCGGCCAAAGCCCGGGGCGCCCGGTTTGGACGGCCGCCCAAGCCAGTACCTGAAGCGTTTGACCAAGCTTGCGCTGATTGGCGGGAGAAAAAGATCACCTTGCAGCAGGCTGCCGCTTTGTGCGCCATGCCGGTTACCACTTTTTATGAAAAGGCCGCCCGAATAAAGGTCTCCCGGTAACCGGCGTGTTCTTTACCACCGGCACACGCCTTTATTTCACTGAATTTTAAGAAAAGAGCAGGACGAAAGATCCGATTTCGTCCTGCTCCCAAGAAAAAGCGAAACAACATATCCTTCCCGCCCATGGAACGACTTACGCCTGGCCGTCGGATTCGCCTTTCCGCGTCTCTACCGCCACTTGAGCGGCCAGGACCCGATGCTGCGCGGTTGAACGAACGATAATGGTCAGGTTTTGATAGTAAAATTGATCCCCCTCCTGCGGAAGCCGCCCCAGCTGTTCGCCAATCCAACCGCTGAAAGAGACCATCTCGGACTGTCGGTCCAACTGAAAAAACTCGCAAAAGTCTAATAGGCTTACCGAGCCCTCCACTAAAAAAACGCCGGGACCGATCTTTTGAAACGATTGAACGACTTCATCGTGTTCGTCCCAGATTTCCCCCACCAGCTCTTCCAGGATATCCTCCATGGTGACAATGCCATAGGTGCCGCCGTATTCGTCCAGCACCACCGCCATATGGGACTTTTGACCCTGTAATTGGTGGAGCAGCGTTCGAACCGGCTGGCTGCGCAAAACGAAAATGGCCGGGGTTATCAGCGTTTCCAGCGGTTTGTCGGAGACTCCCGCTCCTGTGTAAAAATCTTTTTGATGCAACACGCCCACAATATGATCAATGGACTCTTCATACACTAGCAGTCTGGAAAAACGGCAGCGGGAGAACACTTGCGCGATCGCTTCTTTGGAAGCGGAAAGAGGAACCGCTTCCAAGTCCACCCGATGGGTAAGGATATCCTCCGCCTGGAGCTGAGAAAATTCAATGGCGCTACGAAGCAGCTCCCCTTGATTTTGATCAATAGAGCCTTCCTGTTGAACTTCTTCCACCAGCATCAACAACTCATCCTGGGACATTTTAGAGTCCTTTTTCAGCTTGAGCAATTTGGCCAGCAGTTGCTTCCAATGGGAAAACAAAAAATTCAGCGGCGTAAGAATCCATTGTAGAATCCACAAAACCGGAGCGGAAAACATGGCAAATTGCTCTGGGCAATCTTTTGCAATGCTTTTGGGTGTGATTTCTCCAAAAATCAGCACCACCACAGTTACTATTACAGTGGAAATAGTGGCTCCGGCGTCGCCGTACAATCGGGTAAATAAAACCGTGCCCAGGGAGGCGGTGGCGATGTTAACAATGTTATTGCCGATAAGGATGGTAGAAAGCAGCTTATCATACTGTTCAGACAAAGACAACGTCAACCGGGCTTTGCGGTTTCCTTTTTCCGCCAGGGTTTTCAGCCGGGTCCGGTTAAGTGCGGAAAAAGCCGTTTCCGTAGCGGAAAAATAAGCGGAAAGTAAAATCAGCGCCACCATAATCCACAGGTCGGTAAGGGATTTTGAATCCATAAAAAATAATATCTCCTTTAATTTGTTGGTTTATCGGGAAAGACAGGAAAAATCCTCTTATAGACGCAAAAAAGCACACCTGCGCCTCCTAAGGAGCAGATATGCCGTCCCTAT
>CATJIY010000040.1 GCA_949740695.1 uncultured Eubacteriales bacterium | reverse complement strand
CGGTTCGGTCAGTATTATGGCTATAGATGCTGACAGCGTTGCGGATGTTTGCGTGCGTGTAATAGAAAATATTAGCGCGGAACCAGACCTGCGTGGAACGCTAAAGGAGATGCACGACTATTACGGTGGAGAAGAGGCGGTACTTGCCGATTACGCCCATTATGTGGGCATCATTTTGTTTGAATCCAGTGCAAAGATAGAAGAAATTTTTATGGACCGTTTGGGAACAGCCACTGATTTGCTGTTTGTGGGCGGTACATCCTCGGTGGCCGACCGAGGCGGCTCTATGGTCTATGCAGGTGGAAAGGGATACGCCGGCGCCGCTGTTTTGGCGGTGCTGAAAACCGTAAATGGCTATGATGTTCTGAAGACGCAAAGCGCACATATCTTTTCTGACCGTAAGTTGCTGGTAACCAAGTCTGATCTGCGCAGCCGTACCCTTTATGAATTCGATCACCGGCCTTGCGGCGAGGTGTATGCCGAAGTTTTGGGCGTTCCTCAGGATCAGATTCAGAATTATTTTGTTACCAATCCTTTGGGGGTTGTGGCTGGCGAGGAAATTTTTGTTCGAACTTTTGACCAGATCAAAGAGCAAGGTATTACGCTTCATTGCGGCTTGCCAGAAGGAACCGAGATCAATGTTTTAAAAATCGGCAATATCGTGGAAGATACTGGGAAGGCGCTGGATACGGCCATTTCGTATCAGCCCGCCGGTGTGATTAACTTTAACTGTTTATACCGTACGTTGGAGATCCTCAATGAAAATCAGGTAGAACCTTATTGCGCTTTGTTTGGCCGGTATCCCAGCATCGGCTTTTCCACTAGCGGCGAAGCTTATCTGGGCCATATCAATGAGACTTCTACGATTTTAGTCATCAAATAAGGAAGCGCAGGCCAGTAAAAGAGTAGCGTTGCGGCTGTGATCGTTTAACTCCGAAAGATCATAAAAAAGACATCCTTTCCATTAAGGGCGGTTATATCGCTTCTTATGGTGGTAAGGATGTCTTTTCCTTATTGGAACATCAGTGAATAGGCCAGCTCCTGAGCGGTTTCGCCGTTTTTTCGATAAATCCGGGTTTGGGTGTCGTCTGTCAAGTTCATGCCAAGCTTTTCCATCAAATGCCAGGAACCGCGGTTTCTGGCGTCACAGTAGGCGGTTAATCCTTTGAGCTTCAGAGTATCCCGGGCAAAGTTCCGCAGGGCGGCAGCCGCTTCCAAAGCGTAGCCTTGGTGTTGATAATTCCGATGAAAGATCCAGCCCATCTCAGCAATTTTTGGATCGTCTTCTTCAAAATAGAGGGACACTGCCCCGATGACCTTGCCCTCCAGCGTAACGGCAAATTCATAACAAGCCGGTTCCTCCTTGGCCCACTCCCGTTCTGCGCCGCGAAGAAACCGCAGGGTATCCTGGAGGGTTTTGTTGGGCAGATACTGCATATAAACAGTGATTTCCGGATCGGACGAATAGGCGTGTGCAGCTTCCAAATCGTCTGTCGTTAAGGGGCGAAGGATGAGACGGGAAGTCTTGATCTGATAATTCATGTTTCCTTCCTTTCGCTATTGGAGATTTTGTTTGCTTTGGGCCGTTTCCTGCTTGTGTTTTCCACTATGGAAGCCGGACAAACGGCAGTCCCATACAGCGAAACAAAAAACAAAGTATAATATACCAAAAGGCCGGGTGGTTTGGATACCTTTTATGTTGGCATAAAGCTCTTCGTTGGCAAGATATGGTGTTACCTGAGAATCTTTTCCATACAGATGGGTGCTGTGAACGTTATGCAGAGTATGGATCTTTCTTTTTTTGATGGTCAGGAGATTACTTATGGTATAGCTGTTTGGTGTGATAGTTTGGTTCACAGGTGAGATGCAGACCCAGCTTACGATAAATATCGGCGTCTACTTGAGAGAGGATGACAGTGGAGTGGGCCTCGCAGCCCCGCAACTCTTTCAGCTTGTCACAGGCTCGCTCGGCCTCCCCGCTGAGGGCCGCACTGATGGCTAGAGCTACCAACACCTCGTCAGAGTGCAGCCGGGGGTTGCGGTTGCCTAAAGTACCCACCTTCAACTCCTGAATGGGTTCGATGACGCTGCGGGTAATCAGTTTGGTTTCTTTGGTCATATGGCAAAGGCCTTTTACACCGTTAAGCAAAGCCGCTGCCGAGGGACCTAGCAGATCGGAGGTCTTTCCGGTAACAATCTTACCGTCTGGAAGCTGAATAGCTACCGCCGGCAGGCTGGTCTCCTCCGCTTTAGACAGCGCCGCGGCCACTACCGGCCGGTTGTTGATGCTGACATCGGCCTGACGCATGAGCATCTCGATTTTTTCTACCGCTGCCTGGGTGCCGCGGTCTCGGCGCAGAGCGCACTTGGCCTCATAATACCGGCGAATAATTTCGTCTTTGGAAGCTTGTTTGCAAACCTCGTCGTCCACGATGGCATAACCTGCCATATTCACCCCCATATCGGTAGGAGAATGATAGGGGCTTTTTCCCGAAATCTTTTCAAACACTGCGTTGAGCACTGGAAAAGCTTCTACATCCCGGTTGTAGTTTACCGTCGTTATTCCATAGGTGTCCAGATGATAAGGGTCAATCATATTGACGTCGTTCAGGTCGGCGGTGGCTGCCTCATAGGCCAGATTTACTGGATGCTTGAGCGGCAGGGTCCAGATGGGAAAGGTTTCAAATTTAGCGTAACCTGCCTGCACCCCATGAAGATTTTCGTGATAAAGCTGCGAAAGGCAAACCGCCAGCTTGCCGCTGCCTGGACCGGGCGCAGTGACGACAACCAAAGGCCGCTGGGTTTTCACAAATTCATTTTTTCCGAAGCCTTCTTGGCTAACAATACCGGATACGTTGAATGGATAGCCCTCAATGGGGTAATGACGGCACACTTGAAGGCCCAATTTTTCCAGTTTGCGCTGAAAAGCTTCTGCGCTGGGCTGACCAGTGTAGCAGGTGATCACCACGCTGCTGACAAACAGGTCAAAGCTGCGAAAGGCGTCAATCAGGCGTAGAACATCCTGATCGTAAGGAATTCCCAAATCTCCTCGAATTTTGTTTTTTACGATGTCCTCCGCATTGATGGCAATGATGATTTCAGCTTTGTCGGTTAGCGACTTAAGCATTTGAATTTTGCTGTCCGGCGCAAAACCGGGCAGCACCCGAGAGGCATGGAAATCGTCAAATAGCTTTCCGCCAAACTCTAGATACAGCTTTCCCCCCAGTTGAGCGATGCGCTTGCGGATCTCCGCCGACTGCTTTTCGATGTACTGCTGATTGTCAAAACCGATGGCACCCATAATCCTTCTCCTTTTTCCCACAAAATTCCGCTTTTGCGGGACCCCAGTTTATATTGATTTCTTTGCGGAGAACCGGCAGATGACTTCTCTGCAAAGAAAAGATAGGCCGTACTTTTACAAGGGGTCTTGATGAAAGTCCCCTCTTTGAACGGGCAAAGAAACAGTTGCAGTCAACGTTGGAACCTGCTGCACAAATGAAAATCTAAAAATATATTATAGCACGATTCTTGTGGGTTGCAAGGGAGATTGAGCGATTTCGGCTGATTTGTTGGATATTCGCGAAAAAAAGAAAAACCTCCCGCAGACAGAGCCATGCGGGAGGCGTAAAACTTCTTGCAGAATTATCCGAATACCGCCAGTAAAAAGCCTGCGGCGATAGCCGAGCCAATCACGCCGGCCACGTTAGGACCCATGGCATGCATCAGCAGGAAATTGCCCGGATTAGCTTTCTGTCCTTCCACCTGAGAAATGCGGGCGGCCATAGGAACGGCGGAAACTCCTGCCGAGCCGATCAGCGGGTTGATTTTTCCGCCAGAAAGCTCATACATCAGCTTGCCCACCAACAATCCGCCGATGGTGGACACAGCAAAGGCAGCCAGACCCAATCCCACGATTTTCAGCGTGCTTAGGCTGAGAAACCGAGCTGCCACTGTGGTAGCGCCCACGCTGACGCTGAGGAAGATGGTGACGATGTTCATCATGGCGTTTTGGGCAGTATCGCTGAGGCGCTGGGTAACGCCGCACTCTCGCAGCAGGTTTCCCAGCATCAGACAGCCCACCAGAGGCGCAGTGGAAGGTAGCAGCAGAATCACAAAGCCAGCCACCAGGATGGGGAAAATAATTTTTTCCGTTTTGGAAACTTCACGCCGCTGCTCCATCTTTACCGCCCGTTCCTTTGGCGTGGTGAGCGCCCGCATCAAAGGGGGCTGAATCATGGGGATCAACGCCATATAAGAATAAGCGGAGATGGCGATAGGGCCTAGCAGATGGGGAGCCAGCATGGTGGCCAGGAAGATGGCGGTGGGCCCGTCCGCGCCGCCGATGATACCGATAGAAGCGCCTTCTGGCCCAGTGAAGCCTAAGGCCACCGCGCCGAAAAAGGCAACGAATACGCCCATTTGCGCGGCCGCGCCCAGCAACATGCTTTTGGGATAAGCCAGCAAAGGCCCAAAATCAGTCATAGCTCCCACGCCGAGGAAAATCAAAGAGGGGTATACGCCGGTTTTGACTCCGATATAAAGGATATCCAACAGGCCGCCATGCTTGAGAATCTCTCCGTAGCCGATCTCTCCGGAAATCAAGGCGTCCCAAAGATCAGGATGATAGAGCGAAGCTCCTGGCAGATTGGTTAGCAGACAGCCAAAGGCAATGCCTACCAGCAGCAAAGGTTCAAATTTTTTGACAATGCCCAGATAGAGCAGCACACAGGCCAGGGCAACCATGATAAGGTTTTTCCACCCGCCCTGGGCGAAAAAACCCGCGAAGCCGGAATCGGCCGCCAGCGTGCCCAGGGTTTCCAGAATATTCATAAGCGCGCCTCCCTTATGCCAGGATTACCAAAGGAGCGCCGGTTTCCACCGCTGCCCCTTTTGCCACTGGCACCT
>CATJIY010000039.1 GCA_949740695.1 uncultured Eubacteriales bacterium | reverse complement strand
TGGTGCTGCGGGTGGTCCTGGCCTTTGCCTTTTCGGCGGTCCCGGCCCTGGGTTCCACCGGGATCTGGCTGTCCTGGCCGGTGGGCTGGACCACGGCGACGGTGGTCTCCTGCGTGTTCTATAAGAGCGGGAAATGGATACGGGGGAGGGTGTGAATCACTTAATACCCGGCTACTTTTTCGACGAATGCTTTCATTGCCGGAGTACACCACATACTTTTCCGGTAAACCAGTTGGATCAACATCCGTATGGACACCTCCTTTACTGAGAAAGCGGATAGCCGTTTTGTATGCAAACTCGCCTGAGCGGTAAGCCGTGGCAAAAATGTGACTCCAAGATTATGTTCTGTAAACTGAAGGATCGTATTGGTACATCCAATTTCAAGAGAGGAACGGAGTTGCATTTGATACCTATCGCAGATGTGTTCAAAACGGTACCGGTAGTTACAGCAGCGTTCCGTTAACAGCAGGTTTTCTTGCAGCAGTTCTGCTAACGTGATGTCTGTACGTCCGGCAAAAGCATGTTCGGGCGCGCAGAGAAAGACGATATCTTCTTCCCGGCTCCAGATACAAGTCCAATCCGGGTCATATACCCGGTCATCCAATGTCAGCATCAGATCAATTTTGTTTTGTCGTAACATTCCCATAATTTCCCGTGTGGTTGCGGTCAAAACCTGCACACGGACATCCGGAAAACTGATGAGATATTCCTGTAGAATAGGCGGTAAGAAAAAGGCCCCGACAGATTCGATTACTCCGATCCGAAGCAGACCTCGAGGTGTTTGCGTATCAGACACGGCGGTCTTTGCTTCCTCCGACAGTGCAATTAGTCGGTTTGCATAGGTCAATAGTTCCTCGCCTTTTGCGTTCAGCCGAAAGCGTTTTCCGTTGCGGTCAAACAATCTGACACCCAGTTCATCCTCCAACTGCGCAATTTGCATCGTAACCGTAGACTGTGCGTATCCCAATTGATCCGCCGCTTTTGAAAAACTCATTGACTCACATACCTTGCTGTAGGTCAGGAGATTGCGCAATTCCATAGCATCGTGTCCTCCTTATCATAAAAACTGATAAAACTAATCAAATAATTCAATTTCCTTATCATTATACTTTGTGATATCCTGTTTGTAAATGATAAACAGGAGGGTTTTGCCATGAAAGATATTGAAAAGGACATCTGCCGTATCGCGCTGGTACAGGCCGGCCCAGTCATGTTTGACAAAGCGGCCACCACGGCCAATGCCATCCGTGCCGTTGAGGAAGCTGCCGGAAACGGCGCAGAGCTGATTGTATTCCCCGAATCCTATATTCCCTGCTATCCCTACGGTATGACATTTGGCTTTACTGTCGGGGCGCGTACCCAGGCAGGGCGAGAAGACTGGAAGAGGTATTATGACAATTCTGTTGTTGTTCCCGGATCGGAAACGGAACTGCTTGGCGAGGCAGCCAAAAAGGCTCATGCCTATGTCAGCATTGGCATTACGGAGCGTGACGAGGTTAATGCCACGCTTTACTGCACGAACTTAATTTTTACACCGGACGGAACCCTGGCGGCGAAGCATCGGAAATTGAAGCCGACTGGTGCAGAACGCATGATCTGGGGCGATGGCTATGAGGGAAGCTTTCCGGTTGTAGAAACGCCGTGGGGCGTGATGGGAAGTTTGATTTGTTGGGAAAATTATATGCCGCTGGCACGGGCAGCGCTGTATGCGAAGGGCACTTCCATTTACCTGGCCCCTAATACCAACGACAATCCGGAGTGGCAGGACACGATCAAGCATATCGCCATTGAGGGTCACTGTTATGTCGTCAATGTTGATCAGTACATCACAAAACAGATGTATCCCGGTGATCTGCAATGCCCGCAAGAAATAGCTGCCCTAAGGGACGAGGTGTGCATCGGAGGCAGCTGTGTTGTAGACCCTTACGGCCACTATGTAGATGAACCTGTATGGAACAGAGAAGCCATTATCTATGCGGATCTGGATATGAATGCCGTGCCTATGAGCCGTATGGAATTTGACGGCGTGGGACATTATTCCCGTCCCGATGTGTTGAAACTGTCGGTTCAGGACAACTGACAGTTTATATATAAAACGGGTTTGAGCGATTCGGAATCCGGCACAGTGAAATTAACCATTTTGTGAAGGGGGAGACATGTATGAACGCAATATTGACGTGGTTAAATGACTTTCTTTATATTTATATTCTCGTTGCACTTCTGACGGCTGCCGGTATTTACTTTACTGTTGTTACGAAAGGTGTCCAGTTTCGGCTGCTGAAGGAGGGGCTGCGGACATTAACCGAAAAGAAGGCTTCCGACAGAGGAATCAGTTCCTTCCAGGCTTTAATGATTTCTACTGCTTCCCGTGTGGGTACAGGAAATATCATAGGCGTTTCGACCGCAATTGCCGTAGGCGGTCCCGGCGCAGTCTTTTGGATGTGGCTCATGGCACTGCTGGGGGCGGCCTCCGCCTTCTGTGAGAGTACGCTGGCGCAAATCTATAAGATCAAATCCGGCGATAAATTTTTAGGAGGCCCGGCTTATTACATACAGCGGGGATTGGGCAAAAAAAGTCTTGGCGTACTGTATGCAGTGTTGTTGATCGGCTGTACCGGATTTGGCTGGAACACGACTACCGCCTATAATATGAGCGCATCCCTGGAATATTACGTTGAAAATTACCGTGGCACTATGGGGCCTACTATTCTCGGTATTGTCTTGGTTATTCTGGTGGGGCTTATCATTTTCGGCGGCGTCAAACGCATAGGAGCTTTATCTTCTATCCTGGTTCCTGTTATGGCTGTTGTCTACATTGTTTTTGGCCTGGTCTGTATTGTTCTGAATATTGGTCAGATCGGGGATGTATTTGCCGCCATTTTCAAAGACGCATTCAACTTTTCTGCTATGACTGGCGGCTTTGCCGGATCCTGTATTGTTCAAGGAGTGAAGCGGGGCCTGTTTTCCAACGAAGCCGGTATGGGCACAGGTCCCAATGCCGCCGCCGCTGCCTCCTGTGAGCATCCCGCAGTGCAGGGCATGGCGCAAATGATCTCGGTATTTCTTGACACGTTGATCATCTGCTCATCTACGGCAATGATCCTGCTGGTTTCCGGTGTGGAGGGAAATGCGGCCAACGCCGGATCCCCCTATATGCAGCAGGCCGTATTCCACATGTTTGGCGAGACGGGTATTCATATCGTTACGGTTGCGTTGATGCTTTTTGCCTTTACAACACTTTTGGGGAATTATTTTTATGCGGAGCAAAACCTGAAGTTTATTACGGAAAACAGTAAAGCTCTTTTTGTTTTTAGAATTGTCGCCTTGGTTATCATTTTTATCGGAACCCATGTTGGATTTGAGATGGCATGGAATATAACGGACATCCTGATGGCATTGGTGGCGATTGTCAATATTTTGGCGGTTTTCGCTATGCGGAGACCGGTCATTGCGGCCTTGAAAAACTACGATAAGGCCAGGAAAACGACAGATGAACCGGTGTTCCGGGCGGCAGATATTGGACTGACAGACACTGATTGCTGGAAATAGATGACTATGAAAAAGATTTTACTGATCAACACTGGAGGGACCTTCTCATCCCGTCCCGGAGAATGCGGGTTATCTCCGGAACTGACAAGCGGCGATATATGTGCTTTGCTGGGTGGCGTTGATTCTGCTCTGTCGATTGAAGCGGAGGACTACTGTTCTCTGGACAGCTCTAATATTACTCCTGATGATTGGTGCAGACTGGCTTTGCGGATTGGTGAAAAGGCTGACAGCTTTGATGGCGTGGTGTTAATTCACGGAACAGATACAATGGCCTATACGTCCTCCATGCTGTCGTTTATGCTAAGGAATATTCCGATTCCGGTTGTCGTGACGGGCAGCCAAGTGCCGCTCGGCGTTCCCATGTCGGATGCCGCCGATAATCTTCGCTGTGCATTGCAGATGGCGGCCAGCGGCTATGGCGGTGTATTTGTTGCTTTTGATCGAAAAATTATGCTGGGATGCAGGACGTCCAAAGTTCGGACTGCCAGCTTCAATGCTTTTGAAAGCATCAATTACCCTTGCATTGGCGAAGTAAATGCGTTTGGTCTACAACTGCGGCTCAAGCAGCCCCCGACAGGACTTCCGTTTCAGGTGCAGGTAAAGTATTCCGATCGGATTGCCGTCTTGAAATTATTTCCTGGTATGAATCCGGATATGATTCGCTGTTTACAGGAACGTGGCTGTGAAGGTATCTATATTGAAGGATTTGGTTTAGGCGGAGTTCCATTCTTAAAAAATGATTTTACTGCGGAAATTCGCCGGGCATCGCAATCTGGCCTGCCGGTTTTGGTCGGGTCCCAATGCCGCTATGAGGGCAGCAGTCTGAACGTATATGAAACGGGCCGGAAGATATTGGAGTGCGGCGGAATCCCCGTCCACGATATGACCTGCGAAGCCGTCGTGACAAAACTGATGTGGGGCCTGGGACAGACGAAAAAACGGGAAGCGATCCGGCAGCTCTTCTGGCAGAACATCGTACAAGAAGTTAGTTTTTCGTAAATACCGCAATGAGGCGTGGCCCGGTTCGATGAAGAGGCCACGCCGCCGCCCGCCATAGGCTGTTTTACCAATTTTGGCATGAAACAATTTACTCCACCGTCACCAAGCTGCCCCGCCCGCCATTTTTCACGGATATTTTCTGCGGGATGCTTTCCTCCAGCCTGCCCACGTGGGAGATGATCCCTACCAGGCGGTTGCCCTCCGTCAGCTGGTTCAGCACTTCCAGGGCGGTTTCCAGCGTGCCGTCGTCCAGGGAGCCGAAGCCCTCGTCGATGAACAGGGCGTCCAGGTTCCTGCCCCCGGCATGACTCTGCACCACGTCGGAGAGGCCGAGAGCCAGGGAGAGGGACACCAGGAAGGACTCGCCGCCGGACAGGGAGGCGGGGCTGCGCTGTTTTCCGGTCGCCATGTCCAGGACCT
>CATJIY010000038.1 GCA_949740695.1 uncultured Eubacteriales bacterium | reverse complement strand
CTCCTATCCCAAATAATCTCCATTGTAGCTCACCAACACCGCGCTGCGCACCCCTTCCATCTGTGCCAAAGAATTCATAAAATCGGTATCCTCACGCTTAAGCCGAACCTCCAAATTAACCTCTACCAGCCCTTGCTGCACCGATTTGCTCTTGACCACGCACCGCTGGGTCTGCTGTGCCAGATAGGCGGCGGCTTGGGTCTCTGACTGATGCCCGTCACACTGGAGTACTACAATATAAGGGTTGCACCGGCTCTTTCGATTGACAAATATCAGCAAAATTATGCCAATAACCACGCTGCCGGTCACTGCCAGCGGGATCAGTCCGGCGGCCAGCACAATCCCTACTGCGATAGCCCAAAACAAAAAGGCGATATCCAATGGCTCTTTAATAGCCGTGCGAAACCGGACGATAGACAATGCGCCTACCATACCCAAAGATAATACCACATTGGAAGTCACCGCCAAAATCACCAATGTAGTAATCATCGTTAACGCAATCAGGGTGACCCCAAAGCTAGAGGAATATTGCACTCCCTGATAGGTCTTTTGATATACCAAAAAAATAAATACCCCCAAACCAAAGGCCAAAGCCAAAGCCAGCACCATGTCCACCAAAGAAAAGGAAGTAACGTTTTCTAAAAAACTGGATTTAAAAATGTCCTGAAACGTTGTCATATCATTCTATCCTTTCTGAACGCAATCATTCCCTAACCATAAACGCGGCATTGGGCATATTTAGAAAAAGCGGAGGCCTGCCGGTTTTCCAGCTGTACGGCGTTTCGAATGCTATCTGGTAAAAAGCAATCCCACTTGACCTCCAACAAAATGGGATTGTCTCCTGCGGGAATCGTAAGGCAGTCCGGCCTTAAAAAATCCCGGCAATTCAAGCTGGTGCGTATTTGATAATCTAAGGTCGCCCGAACGTTGCCCGCTGAACAGACAAATGCCTCCCGCGTATAATCCACAATGGTCTTTGGCGCAAGTCTTTGAATATGCATCTTTACCGCCAGCTCCCTCACCAGCGAGCGGGAATCCTCTGTCATCCATCCAGTGTCTCCACAAAATAGCCGTTCCACTTCCTTATCGGAAAGGGACGCGCTTTTTTTCCACCCCAGATTACCTCGCTTGCATTTTTTCTCCAGCCGCAGCATGGAATGATCGCCATCATAATACCGGATGCGAAACTTTTCCCGCCTGGCAGTCCCATTCAACTTTTCTCGCAATGCTTTGTCCTCCGGCGTATCCCAATACAAACTGCGAACCCAATAACAGCCCGCCTTTCCATGAATATCCGGAACCATCACTGCCCGCAACCGTTGGCGGACTGCCAACAAATCCAAATAGGAAATTGGGTGTTTCCATTCATGACGAAGCTGCATGACATCGCCTCCTTTCTGTGTGAGCCAAGTATATTCATACGAACTGAAACGGCTCTGAAAACGCTCCTTCTTGTTGGTAAACAAATTGTAAATCCATTTTTTCAGCTTTCTTTCAGCTGAACAAGTTATTATAATAATTAAAAAATAGACCAGCTTACGGAGGATCGTTTTATGAAAATTTTGATTGTGGAGGATGAAGTCCTGCTGGCTGATTCCCTAAAAGCGCTGCTGACCCAAAAAGGCTTTTCGGTGGAATGCGTCTATGATGGTGAAGATGGCAAAGCCTATGCGGAAACCGGCATTTATGATCTTTTAATTCTGGATGTAATGATGCCCAAATTGGACGGTTATCAGCTGGCCCGGCAAGTGCGAACCAACCGGTGCGGAACTCCCATTTTGATGCTTACCGCCCGTTCCAGTCTAGAGGACCGGATCGCTGGGCTAAACGCGGGCGCTGACTACTACCTGACCAAGCCTTTTGACACGAGAGAACTGTTGGCTTGCATCAACGCGCTATTACGCCGCCAGGGCGGCCAGGTGGATGAACTTGTCTTGGGCAGCACTGCACTGGATCTGGCTTCCTGCATGTTGGTCTGCGGCGAAAATTCTATTCGCCTTTCCGCTAGAGAGTTTGATGTAATGCGCATTTTATTTCAAGCAAAAAATGTTGTGGTTCCAAAAGAATCTATCCTGGCCAAAGTGTGGGGCTACGATTCTAACGCCACCGAAAATCACGTGGAAGTTTATGTAGGCTTTTTGCGAAAAAAATTACAGGCCATTGGTTCCAATGTGCGCATTGTGTCCATTCGCCGGTTGGGTTATCATTTAGAGATTGAAAGCCCATGTTGAAAAAATTACGGCGAAAGTTGGTTTTGGTAAACATGGCTATTGTCATCCTCCTGCTGGCCCTGGCTTTTGGGTTGGTATACCATCTCACTCAAAAAAATTTGGAGCAGGAAAGCCTACGAATGATGCAGGCTGCCGTTTCCATGCCTCCCGCTCCCGGCAGGCCAGGGAAAAATCTTCAGGAGTTGAGGTTGCCCTGCTTTGTCATTCGAATGGAGACAGGCGGGCGGCTGACTGCCAACGGCGCTCAATACCTTGACCTATCAGACCAGTCTTTTTTGAGAGACCTGATGGAAATTGCTTTTTCCTCCTCTCAGCCGACAGGCGTGGCAGAGGAATACGGGCTGCGGTTTCTTCGGAGTGAGGGACAAAGAAACCGATGGGCAGTGTTTGCTGATCTTTCCGTTGAGCAGACTACACTCTCCAATTTGCTACAAATCTGTCTTGGCATCGGCGTTTTAATCTTTTTACTGTTTTTTGGGGTCAGTATTTTTCTGGCCCGATGGATGATACAGCCAATCGAACAAGCCTGGACCCAACAGCGGCAATTTGTGGCTGACGCCTCTCATGAACTGAAAACTCCTTTGACTGTTATTCAGACCAGCGCAGAGCTACTACAAAACCTGGAATGTCCTGTTGAGAACCAAAGACAGTTTTCCAATAATATTTTAACCATGACTCGCCAAATGCGTCGGCTGGTGGAGCGCCTGCTGGAGCTGGCCCGGTGGGACAGCGGTCAAAATCAACTTGATTTTTCCCTTACCGATTTATCTGTCCTAATAAAAAACAACATACTGCCTTTTGAAGCAGTCTTTTTTGAACGAGGCCTGCGCCTTTTCTGCCAAGTTACAGAAGGTATTTTTGTCCATGGAAACGCCCAACAGCTGAGACAAGTCCTGGATATTTTGCTAGATAACGCTCAAAAATATACCGCTCCTAACGGGCAGGTTTGGGTAACTTTAAAGCGAATTTCACGAAGCCGATGCCGCCTTTCCGTAGCAAATACCGGCCAGCCCATTCCACAAGAGGAGTTAACGCGGATCTTCCAGCGATTTTATCGTGCCGATAAAGCTCGAAGCCGGGATGGAAGCTTTGGGCTGGGCCTTTCCATTGCGGAAAATCTGGTACAACAACACCGAGGAATGATCTGGGCAGAAAGTAAAGACGGCGTAAATTATTTTTTTGTTGAACTGCCAGCGCCTCCCCACGGAATATGAAAAAACGCCTCCAGGAAACACGGTGAAATAAGAACATACACAAAAGTCTAGAGCAATTGGGACTGGCTGTGGCAGAAACCAAGCGGAATGTGCTGCGTCCATCCACCAGTAGTGTGTGGTCATCGTCCAGGCTCCAGCCAGCGATCCGCAGATTATTTTAGCCGATGAGCCAAAGAGCCATTATCTAATGGGCCGAACAGCCATTATCTAATGCAAAAGCTACAATAACCATCCCAATGAATATTGCGATCTTCCAGATAAACCTCATGGCTGTCCGCTCGGTAGAAAAAGCCTTTTTCTCCTGCGATTGGGCGTTCCCTTCCGGCCTTTGCGATTGGGCGTTTCCTTGCGGTCTTTGTTCGAAAGCAATCTTTGGCCTGCTTTCGTATGGATGCGGTAAAGTCGATCGCTCCCGTTTTGCTTTCCTTAACAATGCAAGCGGATCCTGTTGTTCCAAAAGTCGGCTGTGGAACTCCTCCAACCATGCCACATCTTCCTCATTGCAGTCGGTTGCAAAGGACTCATGCGCTATTTGATTGCGCAACCATCGCACACGTTTCAACTTGCGATAATCCCTATCCCAATACGGCACCATTGAGCAACCATGGAAAGAATCCTTTTCCATCTCTGTGATGTATTGGCTGATTCCGCTCTGACTCAAAAACATATCGCGGCAGATATTGTCTACTCTCTTATATTCACTAAACAGCGTATCTTCAGTTTCTAACATTATTTACCTCTTAAGTCTCTATTTTTAATAAACTGCCCAATGAAAACACAGCGTAAAAAGATAAAAGAAATTACAACTGTCTATAACTTCATCGGTATATTTGACTTTGGCCGGGCGAAAAAAGCCCGAAAATACAATCAAACAACAACAAAGAACGGTATAGCCACTAACTATACCGTCCCTTGCTTCAATATTCTTTTCGTTTACCGCCATTAAGGAACGCTTTTTTATCTCTTAGCGACGTTATTGAGCCAATTTTTTCTGGTATTCTTTCAACTCTTCTTGGTTGGCCATAATGAAATGACCTTCCTCAATTTCAGTCCAAATCGGCTTATCGGTTTCATAATGATGGCAGCTGGGATCATAAACCTCCAGCACCTTCTTCTTCTCCGACTCAGGATCCGGCATGGGAATGGCTGAAAGCAGGGCGCGGGTATAGGGGTGCAGGGGATGGGCAAACAGCTTCTCTGTTTCCGCCAACTCCACAATAACGCCCTTATGAATTACCGCGATACGGTCACAGATGAACCGCATAACGGAAAGGTCATGGGCAATGAACAGATAGGTCAGACCCCGCTCTCTCTGCAGACGGCCCAACAAGTTAAGCACCTGGGCGCGAATAGACACGTCCAGCGCCGAAATCGGCTCATCCGCAATGATGAACTCCGGCTCCATAATCAGGCTGCGGGCAATACCGATACGCTGCCGCTGGCCGCCGGAAAACTCATGCGGAAACCGGCTGGAAAACTCCGGAAGCAGTCCCACCTCCAGCAAAGCTTTGGCCACCATATCCGACCGTTGTTCTTTCGAGAGGTCATGGCGCACATTCAACAAGCCTTCTGAAACAATGTAGTCCACTTTGGCTCGCTCGTTCAGCGAAGCCATAGGGTCCTGAAAAATCATCTGAATCTGCTGGGTTACCTGTTTGTCCAATTCCCGAGAGATCTTCCCGGAAATTCGCTGGCCCTTATAGATAACCTCCCCATCCGACATGGGATTGATGCGGATGATTGCCCGGCCAATGGTGGTTTTACCAGAGCCCGACTCGCCTACCAAGCCAAAAGTCTCGCCTTTAAAAATGTCAAAGGAGACGCCATGGACGGCCACAAATTTGTTCCGCTTAGAGCCAAAAGTGACCTCCATGTTTTTGACGCTGACCAGGACTTCCTTTAATTCCTTAGCCATTTTCCACGCCCCCTCTCTTAATGT
>CATJIY010000037.1 GCA_949740695.1 uncultured Eubacteriales bacterium | reverse complement strand
CGAGAATGTCCGGCAGGATACACCGCGGGATCTTCTCAATCTCATGCTGCGGGATGTCGATGTGGTTGATAAGCTTCTTTCTTCTCCCCAAAGGCACGCTCCTTTTCTGCCGAGGAATAAAAATGCAGGCACAATCCGCCCAGCAGGGCTTATGGTGTCTGCACTGTATTTATGTGCGCTTATTTTAACATCGAGGACGGGAAGTATTTCTCCTTTGCGAATGAGCTAATTAGGGATGGAATACACGCTGTAGCCGTTTGGGTAGCGACTGCCGATATCCTGGAAGGTTCGTTTCCACACCCAATATAGCGTCTTTTATGCAAATTATTGTTGCGCCAATCCGGCCTCAAAAGAAGATGTAAATTTCTCCATGCTCTTTTGGGCAATTTTCATCGCCTTTACGGAATCTTCAGCTTTTTTAATCTCAGCCTTCAGCATTTTCTTTTCCTTCCCACTCGCCGCATCCGCTTTGAGTCGTAATTCCACCAAGCCTTTCTCAATTTCAACAATATTCCGTACATATTGCTCGTAAATGCTGTTGGAATAAGCAAGGTCGTGTTCATCGTTGAGGAAGATTTCCTGCACAGCGACAAGGAGTTTTGAGGATTGCCGGATTGTGTTCTTTTTTCCAGCTAGACTGACTGCGCCGACTGCACCGCCAACGCCAGCACCAACACCAAGCCCAAGAACCGCCCCGCCACCGACAATGACCATCGTACCGCCCGCCATCCCGGCACCGCCAATAGCAACTGCACCGCCCCCAAGATAGGCGAGGCAGGCACTCGTCAAGGCAGCCCCGCTAAGTCCTGCAAAGTTGGAACCCACAAGCGCGACAGCAATAGCAGGCGCAAATGCTCCGGCTGTGGCAATAGCGACAATGGCAATCCCCGCGGCGACCGCCACAGAGGTGAGCGCCGTTTTCAGCACCTCATTTAATTCCCGTTGGACTTTGCCATAGCACTTTCGCAGACGCTTGATATAGCCGTCTGCATGGTAGATTCTGGTAAATAATCCGTCCAGATAGGCATCTCCCTCTCCCTTTTTATAGGCGGCAAGGGGATTCTGAAGGTCTTTGTATCTTTTGCCCGGAATATCATTGCCTTTCTTGTCTTTTTCAACGCTGAGGGGATAATACGGCTCAAACAGCATTGCCTCCAGCAAGGCCAGGCGGAACCATGTGCCAGTAGGGTCATTCTGTTCGACTTTTTCAATCATCTCCTGTTCGGAATACCAATGAAGTTCCGCTCCTTCTGATAGAAGGAAGCTGGAAAAACCCGCTGTCATATACTTTTGCCACTCTTCAAGCCAGTCCCTTTTCAGCGACTTTTTCCCCTCGTTGCCGATGGGTACTTTTGTACAGCGAATGTCATTGAGCGTCTTATGATATTCGAGATTGTAAAGAATCTCCGTTTGCTCGATTGTCAGGCCGAACCTATCCATATCCATCATGTCACTGCTTATCTTTCCGCAAATTTTGTCATTTTCCTGCATATAGGTGAAGCGTTTTATATCCTCATACATCTGGCGGATTTTCTTCATATTTCGCGCTTTCAGACACCATGCAACATCCTGTCCAATGGCTACGGCGAAACGCCCGACTCCAACATAGTTGATGGAAACCCAATACTTTTGCGTAATTACAGCTTCGCCAATGTCAATGGTGGTAAAGACTCCTGTTGCGAGAGTAAGCATCCTCGCAAGCGTGGGATTGTTCACTGGCTTTATCCTGTTCCAGTTAAGCCGCTTTATATCTTCAAAAGAAGTCACGCTGTTCTCGCGAAGTTCAAACGCAAGGCGGCGGATGAAATAGAACGCTCTCACAATACACTCGTTGGCAATCACCGGGATTGCCTGTCGCCCCAGTTCTATGCCGATGCCGAGTTCCCCGCGCAAATCAAATTTTAAAACGCTCTCTTTGATAATTGCTCCAGCCTCGTCATGCTTCGCCAGCAATGTACCATTAAACAGTTTCGACAGAAACACAGAGAGGGTATTATCTCCGATACTCATATTTTTGAAAAACGGGAGAACAGACAGTTCCTTTACCAGTGAAAGAATCGGACCTGGAATTCCTGTCCCTCCGCTCAAACCGGCCGTGCTACTTGACCCGGCTACATCGCTTACCAAATGGAAAAACCAGATGATCGTTCCGTTAACAATTTTGGATGGGACATCATCACCGATAAAAATTCTGCTTGCCTCCGGCACATCAACAATGAGAAAACGCCCGCTGACATCCGCGCCATAGGATTTGTATGTAAACTGTGTGAGTAATGAAAACACCAATCCTACAATGGTAGGATGATGGGCAAAGTCACGGAGGTGATGTTGCAGCCCACCACCGAAATCTGAGGTGTTTCCATCGCTTGGAATGGGGAATTTCTTCTCCAAAAACTTAACGCAGGATTTTATATCGTCCTTCTCACAACCCAGCATCGTCGCGGTTTTCTGGACAAAGGCATCCACCTTGTCACTGGCGATGACGCGGCCCCGTTCCAGATTGAAATCGCCGACCCACAAAATATCAAGCGTACCGCAAAGAATACCCGATGCAATCGAGATCAAATAGTCAAGATTATTGGCATTGCTTGACAATGTTTCAATCTGAGTATCCAAATCAAAAATAACCCGGTGGAGGTCGAAAGTACCAATTACCTTGTTGTATGGAACGAGGTCTATTTGCAGCGGAGTTTTTGTATCTGCTTTGTCTGATTTCATCTGCTATACCCCCGCCAAATAATGATTTTATTTAAATTTATTATAACTCATAAACATCCGAAATTCAACAAAAAAGACTCGCTCAACTTCTATACTGCCTGCGTCGATATGTACGTTTTGCGAAACTGGATGCCCCAGACCTTCGCATGCTTAAGGCTGCTTTCCGTCGCTATACTCTGTCAGGGAACTGCGTTCTCTGTGCCTCCTACGGCGACCGTCTCCGTCATATCCTGGTACCATGATACTCTTACAGAGAAACGGTAGCCCCTGACGGTATCTCCGTCATCCTTGCTTATATTTTCGCCCTATTCGCACCGCTTTGGGCAGTTCATAAATTGAGGACGCTCCCACCGCCCAGCCGCCATCACCTCCCGTACAGGAATCCCTACATTTAGCCGGGCCTGTTTAAATCCCGTTCTTTCATCTCCCAAAAACTAAGCTTTACTTGACAACTTAGCGAAAGCCTTGTATCATTAAAGCGCCAACAACCAATCATACTAATAATACTCGGATCCCGGAGATAACGCAGGGTTGAAGCAAGCGATTTGTCTCTCCTGGATACTGTGACAAAAGTACCGTCGCAAGTTACGATACCTTTGCTTATCCATTACAATATCCATTTTAACCGATAACAAAAATCCCCGCCCGGCTTGTCGACACCGGACGGGGGCTTACAGGGGTAGATACTTGGAGGGTTTCTACCTTTTTTATCTTATCACAGTTTGCGGGAAAATACAAGATAAAATAAGCATAAATCATGAGTAAAGCAGATCAAAAACCTATGCGGGCAATCGCTCGGTTCCGGCCCCATCCTCTGGAATTGCCTGTCCTTCTGGGGGATACGGCTTTGGCTTCACGAATCAGAAATCCGCAGGCGACCTGGGATTGTATTGACGGTAATGTACTGCTTATTCGTCAGGCGTTGGCGGAACTAAAACTTCGCATTTGCCAAAATCTATTTTTCATCTGATCGCAAGATAACCGTTTATTTTATGCACGCTCTTTTTTCCCTCATCCAAAGACGATGGCCTTTGACCCCGGTTCCTCTACCGTTCCCACGATGGCGCTCCAAGGGGCAAAGGGAGCGAACCGAGCCAACAAGGTTTTTGCGTCCTCAGGCGGTAGGGCAATGAGCAATCCGCCCGAAGTCTGCGGATCACAGGCCAGGTCCAGCAAAGCCTGCTCGGCCCAGTCCTCCACTTTTAGATGGGGTTTTACATAATCCAGATTGCGGTAAGCGCCAGCGGGAATAACGCCCATACTGGCCAGAGCTTTTGCTCCAGACATCAGCGGCAGGGCCGCGCGATTCAACCGAATGGTGCCCTCCGAGCCGGAAGCCATTTCATAGCAGTGACCTAGCAAGCCAAAGCCAGTAATGTCAGTGCAGGCGTGGACGTTGGCAGCTTCCGCCGCCGCCTGGCCAGCCTTGGCGTTCAGGGTGGCCATATGGCGGTAGGCGGCCTGGCAGTCGGTTTCGCTGACCATTCCCACTTTCATGCCGGTGGTAAGGATGCCGCTGCCCAGAGGTTTGGTCAGTACCAGCGCGTCTCCTGGCTGCGCCCCCACGTTTTTGAGGATGTTATCCGGATGGACAAAACCGGTGACACACATGCCGTATTTGGGTTCCTTGTCCTGAATGGTATGGCCCCCCGCCACCACACAGCCAGCCTCCACCGCTTTGTCGTGCCCTCCTTCCAGGATCCGCCGAATGGTCTGTAAAGAAAGGCAGTTGGGAACGCACAACAGGTTCATAGCCAGTTTGGGGACGCCGCCCATGGCATATACGTCGCTGAGGGCGTTTGCGGCGGCGATCTGACCAAAAAGATAGGGATCATCTACAATGGGGGTAAAAAAGTCTACCGTCTGGATGACCGCAGTGTGATCGTCCACCCGGTAAACGCAGGCGTCGTCGCTGCTATCATAACCCACCAAAAGATTCCGGTCGGTCACATTGGGCAGGCCAGAAAGAATTTCCGTAAGGGCGCCCGGCCCCAGTTTTGCCGCTCACCCGGCGGCGGCGGTCATTTGGGTCAAAGGAAGCTCTTTCATGGATTCATCCTCCTTCTGTTTTGCTTGGGCAGCCGCCTGCTTGCGGGCAGATCCCTGATTATTTAAAATTATAGCATACTTTGTTAAAAGAAACAAGGGACGGGAATACCCTCTCTGGGAAGGATTGCATTTCATGGATATTAAACAGCTGGAGGCATTTGTTTGTGTAGTGGATACCAGCAGCTTTTCCAGGGCGGGCAGGCTGCTTCACCTGACACAGCCTACCGTCAGCACCCATATTGCCTCTCTCGAACGGGAGCTGGGGATCAAGTTGATCGTCCGTACGACAAAAGAAATCTATCCATCAGACGCGGGTAAGCTGCTCTATGACTACGCCCGGGAAATCCTCGCTTTACGAGAACGGGCATATCAAGCGATACGAACCTTTTCCCAGGAAATGCGGGGCAAAATCACTGTGGCGGCTTCCACCATTCCAGGACAATACTTTCTTCCCCAGATGCTCCAAAGTTTCCGAGAAACATACCCGGATATTCAGTTTGATATTCAGCTTACCGACAGCGCCGGCGTGGTGGAGCGGATTGTCGCCCGGACGGCCCAAGTAGGCTTTTCCGGAACCTTGATTCATTCGCCCAAGTGTATCTATCATCCCTTTGCCGACGACCGGCTGGTGGTTATTACGCCCAACCAGCCGCGCTTTCAGCAGCATCAGGGCAAAGGTTTTCCCATCCGGAGAATCCTGGACGAACCTTTTATCAGCCGGGAGGCCGGCAGCGGCACCCGGCGAGAGACCGAGGCGTTTCTACGGGAACTGGGGGTGGAGCCGGCCGGGCTGCGGACGGCGGTGGAGGTCCAGTCTACCGAAACAATCAAGGAGATGGTCCGCCAGGGCAAAGGGGTGGCGGTGGTCTCCAAGAGCGCTTGCCAGGAGGATTGCCAGTCGGGCCGGATGCTGGCATTTGACTTTGACAATGTCACGCTGCGGCGCAAATTGTATCTAATCCGGCACAAAAATCATATTTTGTCCCCCATTGCCCAGACCTTTTATGAATTTGCCAAAACCTATTATCAAAAATAAATCGGGCGAAAGACCCCAAAAGGAGCATCTTTTATGAAAAAAACTGCTGATCCTGTATGTCTGCTTTGCGGCGCGCCTCTGGTTTATCTGCCTGAAGAAACGCCGATGGCCTGCGCTGGCTGCGGCCGTACCCTTCCAGCAAACGCCCATTGCCAGAATGGCCATTTTGTCTGTGACGACTGTCACCGGGCTCCGGCGCTGATTGTCATTCGCCAGCGGTGCCTGGAAGCAAAGGATACCGATCCTGTTTTGCTGGCGGAAAAATTGATGCAGGAAGAGACTGTGCATATGCATGGTCCGGAGCATCATGTGCTGGCCGGCGCGGCTTTGCTTACCGCTTGGCACAATGTTACTGGACAGCCTGGATTGGCCGGTCATTTAGATAAAATGATTCAGCGGGGCAAGCAAATTCCCGGCGGGGCCTGCGGCTTTTTGGGATGCTGCGGCGCTGCGGTCAGCGCCGGGGCTTTTGCCGCCATCGTTTTGGAAAGCACCCCGCTATCGGAGGCAAGCTGGGGGCAGGCCAATCAACTTACAGGACAGTGCCTTGACGCCATTGGCCGAGTAGGGGGCCCCCGCTGTTGCAAACGGGATGTATATCTTTCTATTTTGACAGCCATACGGTTTTGCCGGCAGATGTGGCAGGTGGAGCTGGGGCGCCCCGCTCAAACGGTATGCAGATTTTCACAGCGAAGCCGAGAGTGTCTGGGGACTCGATGTCCTTTTTT